>NZ_JACOFQ010000009.1:0-255435 GCF_019455395.1 Bradyrhizobium sp. BR 10261 | reverse complement strand
TCGGACCGATCCCGAAGACCTCGACCGGCAAGATCCAGAAATTCCTGCTGCGCAATCTGGTCGACTCGGCGAAGGCGATCACGGCTTGAGCGACCATGAAACGGTTCCGAACACCGCCAGCGTGCTGAGACGTAGCACATCGCAGGCAGGCACCCCGCGTCGCGCTCCTCCCTCCACTGCCTGGAGCTCTCACGAGCTCCGGGCTCTCTTTTGGCAGGCAGCGAGCCATTCGGCGCGATGACGGCGATCGCGGCGTCAGTATCTTGGCGACACCCAGTGGCATCGGCGGCAGGTCAACGCACGGGGCGAGGCCCGCCAGGCGCTCGCGCCGGTCACTAATCAGCTGGCTCGGTTGTGGTTCAAATACGTGCGAGATATGCCACTCGGCAGAGACAAAGATCTCTTCACGACCGGCTGGTGCCCCAGCCCTGCACGCCGCGCGATCAGAAAGATGATCGGAGCAGACTGGTATCGCTCGAGACGCGATTTTTCTCCTCGATCGTCCTGCCCTCCACCGTTGGCGCAAGATCTGCGACAGTCCCCTCCAGGATCGTGGTCACCTCCAACAGTGAGATCACCAGGCGTGGCATCCGCCGGAGTTTCTCTTCAACGGCAACCGCGCGGAGATCGTTCATCGACTGCCCACCGAGCAGGCGCCACCCCCCAAAGGCGATCTCACGGACATTGCCGGAGAGGTGTCCCACTGACGACAACGACTGCTTTGCCTCGAGCAAGAGCTCGTCGGCCATGCGATCCATCACTTTGATCACGGCGATCGCGTCCCGCGCGACACTAGCGACACTAGCGACACTATCTCCATGGCCATTGTGCTTGCCGGATTTACCGAGGTCCTCCCAAAGCGCGATGGTCACAGATCGATTATGCAGTTCAGAAAGTCGTGCCACCAGCGTCGAGAATCGCGACCGAGCGGTTCTAACAAGTGCTTCCAGCAATGACAGGTTCGCCTGCATCGATGCCGATGCGGCCTTCGACCTGATAAGTGTGAAGGACAACATTTGCTCCAGAGGCCACCCTGCGATCACGGCAATACAACTCTAGATTACAGAGAAGCAACGCGCTTGAACGTCCTGAGCCACGATTGACCGATTCACGCCTCAAAAGCTGATCGTTCTAAAATTAGCCTGCTAGCATCTCGCCAGCCGATCGCCTGCGCCGCAGCGGATTGACGGCCTGGCAACTTCGGACCGCAAGAGACATCATATGCACCAATCTCGATGGTGAGGTTTCTCTCGCACGCATCGCCAGCGAATGGGGTCTATCGGCAGCGCATTTTGCCCACGCTTTCAAAGTCAGCACGGGACACCGCCACATGTGGGCTGCGCCAGCAGACGAACTGTCACTGCCCTGCCTTCGAAAGCCATTTAATCCTATCATCGCCCGGCCTAACCGCTTGAAAATACTGGATAGGAAGAGCACCTTGCGCATGAATCGCCTATCGCGATCCAAGCATTTCCGTTCAGCCCTCCTCGCGGAGGCAACGCTCCCAATGAGGCCATATGGCTGCTCCGTCTGCCGACAAGCTCAAGCTTTTTCGTATCCGCCGCGCGCCAAAAGGCGGCCGCAAGGCTGCCGCGCCGGGCCCTGACGTCGAAGAAAAGATCCTTGATGCGGCGGAGTTTGTATTTGGGCATTTCGGCTTCCGGGGGGCGACGACTGCTCTGATTGCCAAAAAGGCATCGATCGCAAAACCCCACATCTATTACTATTTCGAGGACAAGGAGGATCTCTACCGCGCCGTGCTCGAACGCGCGATGAATATGTGGGCGCGGGATATGGACAGTCTGGATATGACGTCCGACATCCAGACCATTCTCATTCGGTACATCCACAAAAAACTCGATTTCTCGCGAGATCACCCTCATCTGTCGCGCATCTATGCAAACGAAATCATCAGCGGCGCACAATTCATCGGCAGCTTCATCGAGAAGGTCTCAACTCCATTGCTGCTCGACAAGGTCGCGACGTTGGAGCAATGGGCGGCGAGCGGGTCCATTCGCGCGATCAGCGCAGTGGATCTCTTCTTCTGCATCTGGGCAATGACGCAGGCTTATGCCGATTTCTCGAGCCAAATGATCATCATGAAAGGCAAGCGGCAGCTGGAGGATGCGGACTTCGATTCCGCAAAAGCGACCATCGTCCAACTCGTTCTTGGCGGCCTCGGGCTTGAGGAGAGCGACAAGCCGACGAACCAGTTCCCCGAGCGGGCCACGGCAAAGCCGGGCAGCTAAGGCACGATGAAATCTGGATGAATCGTCATCGCGCTTTCGGTTGTTGTCTGCGCACCAGATCCACGCAAGCGCATTCGGCGTTTGTCGCGAAGGAAGATTGCTTCGCACCTTTCGGGACCATGCTTTAGGCCCTTCATCGGCCGCGCGCATCCCGACTCTTCAAGACTTTCCCTCGACAGATCAACGTCACTTTCGGCGCTCGCGGCCGGCCGGATACTCTACCTTTAGTTGTTCGCGCAGCTCGCGTCAAGGACAGCAGGCGGGCACGAAAACGTTATTGTAAAACTATTTTATCGAACGTAAAATTATTTTATCGATCGTTACAGAGATGGCATGTCGTTTGCTTCGATCCGATCGCCTCGCATGGTGCGGGCCTTCGTCAAACAAACATTGGAGAGAGGATATGACATCCAACAGCGGCGAGGTTCCCGCGCTGGTCATCATCGGTGCTCATCCCAAGCTCTATAATCACGACCTTGCTCCGACCGCGCCCGAGGGACGAACATGGGGAGTATTCAGCCTGTTCGCGATGTGGATGTCCGATGTCCACTCGGTTGGCGGCTATACCTTCGCCGCAAGCCTGTTTTTTCTCGGCTTGACCGGATGGCAGGTTCTTATCTCCATGACGATCGGGATCACGGCGGTCTACTTCCTAATGAACCTCATCGGCCGCCCTTCTCAACGATACGGCATCCCCTTCCCGGTCATGGCGCGCGTGTCGTTCGGGGTAATGGGCGCCAATCTCGCCGCCATCGTGCGAGGCGTCGTCGGCATCGTCTGGTACGGCGTACAGACCTACTTCGCCTCGAAGGCGGTCCAGGTCCTCATCATCACTTTGGCACCTTCGGCAGTCGATCTTACGCACAACAGCATTCTCGGCCTGTCGACCCTCGCCTGGTTCAGCTTTCTATTCATGTGGCTGTTCCAGCTCATCATTTTCCTGAGCGGCATGGAGCGCATCCGCCGTTTCATCGATTTCTGCGGACCGGTGGTCTACGTTGTCATGCTGGCCCTCGCGGTCTGGATGCTGTGGCAGACCGGCTTTTCGAGCCTGTCGCTTCAGCTCAGCCCGCCCGCGACATCGAACGCGGCAACGATTGGGGTGATGGCCAATGCCGCGATGCTGATTGTCGCCTACTTCTCGGCCCTCCTGCTCAATTTCGGTGACTTCGCCCGGTTCGCCAAGAGCGAGGACGCCATGAAGGCAGGAAACCTGCTCGGCTTGCCCGTCAACTTCCTGGTGTTTTCGATCATCACGGTGATCGTGACGGCCGGCACTCTGAACGTGTTCGGGGAAGCGATCATGGATCCAGTTCTGATCGTCGAGAAAATCGGCAATCCCATCGTCGTCATCGTGGGCTCGATCACGTTCATCGTTGCGACCATGGGCATCAACATCGTGGCGAACTTCGTTTCCCCCGCCTACGACATCTCCAACCTCAATCCAGAGCGCATCAACTTCAAGATGGGCGGCCTCATAACGTCTATCCTGTCGGTGCTTGTATGTCCCTGGCTGTTCGTGGCGAGCCCATCGGCCATCACCCTGTTCGTGAGCATCTTCGGCTCAACGCTCGGGCCGATGTTCGGCATCATGGTCGCCGACTACTACCTCGTGAAAAAGCAGATCGTCAGAGTGGATGACCTCTATACGATGTCGCCGAGCGGAGCATTCAACTACGACGGCGGCTGGAACTCCAAGGCGCTGATCGCGCTAGGACTATCCGGGGTTCTGTCAATTGGATTGTCTCTGTTGGGTGCCTATGGACTGATCTTCAACGTCGGAGACTGGGGATGGCTCATCGGAGCTTGTGTCGGAGGAACGATCTACCGAGCGCTATCGAAAGAGCAGGATTCGGTCCCCATCGTGGTCGGGGCAGGTGAATGACGGCCGTCTTCGCGGACCCACCGCCATGCCGGCGGCGTCCGGGAAAAAACCTCAGCATGCGCGTTCGACCGAACGCGCATGCAAGATTGAGACGAGTTCGTAATCAGCTTGTTTGCCTTTCGATCTGCGAGAAATACATCAATTCTGCCGAGGTGATCGGCTTCACAATGGAGATGCTGCCAAGCTCGAAACGCTCCGGGAGCGGACCATGATCAATGCTGGCCGCTATGGAGATCGCTTCGCAAGACTATTTCCCATGCTCCGGCAGCCGAACACTGGAACAGTCAAATCGCTACAGAAGGGAGCGTTCGCCGCCGTTCGGATAACATATTGCGGGGCGGTCGGTGATCCGACATTGCCATCCCCCGCCGACGAGGCTTTTGGGCTTTGCGTTCGGCTACAGCATCAGAGAGGCGAGATATGGGTGGACGGCCGGCACATGCGCAAGGGCGCCTTGAAGGACGAGACGACCGTCTACGATCTGCGATGCGAAACGATCATTCACTTTCATGACCCATTCGACTTCCTGTACCTCTATCTACGCCACAACGCGCTAAGTGAACTTGCGACCGAGCTTGACCTTGGTCGCTTTCAATATGACGTCGTAGCCGGTGCGAACCTCCTCGACCCTGTCCTGGCACATTTGGGCCGCTGCCTGCTACCGGCCTTGGAGAGACCTCAAGAGGCAAACGAGCTGTTCATCGGCTATGTTTCGATGGCTCTTAATACTCATTTCCTCCGCAAATACACGATCAGTCGACCTGGCAAGCGCCCTTGCCGCAGCGGATTGGCGCCATGGCAGCTTCGGACCGCGAAGGCACTAATCCGCGCGAATCTGGACGGCAAAATGTCACTGGCACGGATCGCGTGCGAATGTGGCTTGTCTGCTGCCCACTTTGCGCGCGCTTTCAGGATTAGCATGGGGGCACCACCGCACCGATGGCTGATGAATCAACGTATCGAGCAAAGCAAGGCCTTGCTGCTGGGCTCGACGTTGTCGCTGACGGAAATTGCAATCAAATGCGGCTTCGCCGACCAGAGTCACTTCACCAGATCCTTCTCAGCGGCGGTTGGCGCCACACCAGGCCGCTGGCGACTGATCCGGAAGACCTAAAGCGCGCGGCTATCCTGCGGCTGACGCGAAACGGATTGTCCAGTCCAACAAACAAAAAGGCCGCCGAGGGCTTCGGGGGATAGGTCTCGGCGGCGGCTTGGGGGCGTAACCGTGGGCTGGTTACACCAGAAGATATGATGCACCCCTCCCTGGCTTGGCTTGATCGGGATCAAACGAGATCTCGAGGATCATCTCCTCCGGACATCGCGCGACAATTCGCCTGTCGCCAAATTGATCAAATGAATCCGCGCACAAGCCGGGCAATGCACGACCACGACCGCCTCGGCAGGCGTCCCTGAGGCAGGCTCGCAGATAGGATGTTGAACGTTCATGCCCGTGTTGGGGCAGCGAAACAGGATGTTGGACATGGAAGCTCCGTGACACAGACCTGTCTCTCCCCTGCCCGAAGATCAACTCAGGAAAATCACCTAGGTGGCAGAAGCCGAAACCGCATCCTGGTACCGCCGTTCACTCCCCTCGATGCTCGATCCGTTTCGCCGACCCACCGTTAGTGGTAACATTTAACAGTTGCGCGCAGCGCGGGGGAGCAGACCATGCACAGGTACGTCGCCCGGGCAAACATCGACCACTACATAGAGATTTTGAAGGACATGAGCCTGACGACGCAGCGCCGAAGCACCACGATCGCACTGCTTACTGCTGAGCTGGACAAGCTCGGCGAGGACGGCGAGCATCTGGAGTTCGCGGAAACCAAGGTTTCAGGGAGCCGTCAACAGGTCGCACAAGCAGCCGCCCGCCGCGATTCTCTCGCCCTCGGCACATCGGAGCGCGAAGACGCGGAGAGATACCTGATCCACCTTGAGAATGTTCATACGGTACTGGATGATTTCTGCCACCGCCTTCGTCACAGAATCCGATCGGGTCCCGCTTGAGCGCAGACGGAGGGTCGCGCAGGTAACGCGACACCAGGCTGCGAACCCTTGAGGAGGAGATGGTCGGGTCGGTTGCGATCAGGCAGCGATGGACTTGTTCGTTTCGACGCTCTTGCCGAGCAGTGGTGTAAACTGCTCCGCAGTGACGGTTTCGTTTGCAATCAACAGTTCAACTCCGCCGTCAAGGTCGGCACGGCGTCGCTGCAGGATATCGCGGGCACGCCGATCACCCTCCTCGATCAGATTGCGCACGGCAAGATCAATCTCGCGGCCGGTGGCTTCGGCAGCAGTCACGACCGTATCCTGGGCCGCGAGAAATGCCTGGGGCTTCGGGGCATAGGTGCGCTGCCCGACCGTCTCGTCCATGCCGTATTTGGTCACCATCTCAATGGCGACCTCGGTCGCACGTTGGAGGTCGTCGGCAGCGCCGGTCGAAATCGCACCATCGAAAATCATGCGCTCGGACGCACGTCCACCCATCAGCACCGCGATCCGGTTCTTCAGCTCTTCGATCGTCAGCAGGAACCTGTCTTCGGTGGGGCGCTGAATGGTGTAGCCCAGCGCACCGATTCCGCGCGGGATGATCGATACTTTCTGCACCGGATCGACCCCCGGCAGGCTCGCAGCCACGAGAGCATGGCCCATCTCGTGATATGCGACCCTACGCCGCTCCTCCTTGCCGAGCACCCTGCTCTTCTTTTCCACTCCAGCGACGATCCGCTCGATCGCGGCGACGAAATCGGCGAAAGAGACCTCGCCAGCGCCCCGCCTGGTTGCAGCGATCGCGGCCTCGTTGACGAGATTGGCGAGATCAGCCCCCGTGAAGCCGGTTGTGAGGCCAGCCACCTTCTCCAGTTCAACTTGCTCAGCCATCCGGATCTTGCGGACGTGCACCCTGAGAATGGCAATGCGCCCCGTCTTGTCCGGCCGGTCGACGAGGACCTGCCGGTCGAACCGTCCTGCCCGCAACAGCGCGGGATCCAGGATTTCGGGACGGTTGGTCGCCGCCAACAGGATGACGCCGACGCTCGGATCGAAGCCGTCAAGCTCGGACAGGAGCTGGTTGAGGGTCTGCTCCTTCTCATCATGACTCGACAACGACAGCGGTCCGCGGCTGCGTCCAAGCGCGTCGAGTTCGTCGACGAAGATGATGCATGGGGCTGCCTTGCGGGCTTGCTCGAACAGGTCACGCACCCGCGCGGCGCCGACGCCGACGAACATTTCGACGAACTCGGAGCCCGAAATCGAGAAGAACGGAACGCCAGCCTCGCCGGCGACAGCGCGGGCCAGCAACGTCTTGCCGGTTCCGGGCGGTCCCACCAATAGAATGCCCTTCGGCACATGCGCACCCAGTCGGCCGTAGCTGCCGGGATCCCTTAGAAACGACACCACCTCCTGTAGCTCGAATTTCGCGTCATCGACCCCGGCAACGTCGGCGAAAGTCACCTTGATATCCTTCTCGACATAGACTTTGGCACGCGACTTACCAATCGCCATGAGTCCGCCGAACCCCTGCCGGCCAGTCATGCCGCGCCCGATCCAGTACCAGATCAAGAAGAACACGATGATCGGGAAGATCCAGGACAGCAGGCTTTGCAATGCGCCGCTCCCGGCAACACCAGTGACGCTCACGCCCTTCTGCGCCAGCTTGTCTGCCAGGACCATATCAACCCGCGCGGTGACGAACGCGGACTTTCCGCTGGGGAGTTGTTCCTTCAGTTTTCCCTGGATGCTATCGGGTCCCACGGAGACCTCTGCGATCTTTTCCTGGGCGAGCAGCTGCTCAAACTGGCTGTAAGGAATGGTCTCGATCGAATTATAGGTCGCGACAAGGAATTGCAGGGCGACGAGCAACATACTGCCTGCGAAGATGATGGCCATCGCGATGGTCTGCTTTCGCGACCCCTGACCTGCCTCCACCTGCTCCTCCCATCAACATCAGCTCACGTTCAATTGGTAGCTGGAGACGGCTGCGCCGGATTGATTCAGGTCAACTCGGTCACCAGACCGACGAAGACTGCGACATTGGCATGCCCCTGTTGACCAAGATCAATTGCCGCCAAGCCCGGTCGTACACACTGTTTGCTGAAATATCAGCAACGGCAGCACACCCGAGGCATTTCAATGGCACACAAACAAGTTCTGTTCCATTCGGCAGCTCGCGAGAAAGTGCTGCGCGGCGCTTCCCTCCTCGCGGATGCGGTGCGCGTTACACTCGGCCCGAAGTCAAAATCTGTTCTGATCCAGAAAGGATGGGGAGCGCCGATCGTCTGCAACGATGGTGTCACCATCGCAAAGGAGTTCGATCTCAAGGACGCCGAGGAGAATCTTGGCGCCCAGGTTCTTCGCCAGGCCGCCGAGAAAACGGGTGACGTCGTCGGAGACGGCACCAGTACCTCGACCATCCTTGCGCATTCTCGTTGAATCCGGCATTGTCGACCCGGTCAAAGTCGTACGGACCGCACTCGAAAACGCCGTCTCGGTGGCGAGCGTTCTGCTCCTGACGGAAGCGACGATGACGGAACTTCCGGAGCCGAAGCGCGAGCGCCTAGCCGAGCACGACATGGCCATGTAGGGCCGCCGCATCTCGGCTTACTTTTTCAGCGCCAGAAGTTCGACGATATGATCATCCGCAACTTACCTTCTCACCTGATCTCTAAAGCATCGCTGTAGGATTTTTGACGGAGATCAACCAGCGCGCGACCATCATGACTATTCTTTCCAGCGACCGATATGGTCAGCCTCTAAGGAGAAGATGATCATGGCAACCGAGACCAAACTCCCCGTCACCAAGACGTCCACCGCACCCGCAGCGGTCGGAGCGGGACCGAACGCTCTTCTTCCTGGTGGTTGCGCCTGTTGATCGGCGACGCCCAACTCGCGACCGACTACGTCAAGTCGCACGCGATCAGGGTGCAGGATATCATGACGCAGGATGTTGCGACCGCTGCGCCCGAGACGCCCTTGCATGAGATCGCGGTGCTTCTCGAAGAGCGAAAGATTAAACGCGTTCCCATCGTCAACAAGGAAGGACAGCTCGTCGGAATCGCCAGCCGGGCCAACTTGCTCCAGGCGATCGCAAGCGCCAGGCCGACGCTCGAGATATCGCTGCCAGATTCAGCCATCCGAAACAGGTTCTTCGAGGAAGTCAGAAAGCAACCGTGGGCTCATACGTTCAATTTGAATGCCACCGTGCGGAACGGTGTGATCGATATCTGGGGCTTCGCCCATCGCTCGCCGAACGTACGGCCGTTGGCGTTGTCGCAGAAGCGATCCCGGCCGTGGCGGCGGTGAACGACCATCTGCTGGAAACCCCCGCCTTCGTCTATTGACCTGCAGGACCAGTGATCAAACACGATCGCTCGGTCGGCGGCCCGGCGTCACGGGCCCCCGCCCTCAACGCGGTCGGAGATGATGACGATGCGACCGCCGCGAATTTCGACATCGGCGTGAAACTCATCGCTTGCTGTCACGATGGTCCGCCGCGAATGGCGAGGTCGGGCTGCGTTACAGATCTCTCCGTCACCTCATCATGGCGGATGTCTGGAATATGCGTCCCCACGACGCAAGCGCTGTGATGTCGCCGCCGGCGAGACCAAGGGTACGCCATAGCGTGACCGCGACGGAATCGAGGACGGCGATATCAAGCTCGCATTCGAGTGCGGGCGCAAGCGCCGCGCCGTCGAGATTGGTGCAGAGGACGACGGCGGCGTCGGCGCCCTGCGCCGCGACCGCGCGGACCATGTCGGCAATATCAGCGGGTGCGACCTCGCCGAAGGAAAAATTGTCACGCAAGCCGAGATGTCGTTCAGCATGCGGTGCGATGCCCTCCCCGGCCCAGACATTGCCGATCCGCCGCTGCACGTCGTCCGTATAGGGCGAGACGATCGCGACGCGTTTGGCGCCAAGCGCGCGGACAGCCTCGATACAGGCCAGCGTCGAAGTCGTCGCCGGCACGTTTGTGCGCGCCGTGATCGCCTTACATAGGCTCCTGTCCCTGTCGATGCCGAGCCAGCTTGCGGAGGTGCCATTCCAGGCGATGGCATCGACCTTGGCATCGGCAAGCAAATCCGCCGCAGGCAACATCACCGAAACATCGAACTGACTTAGCGCGGCAGCATCGAGCGCAATCTCGGTGACGCGAAAGCGCGAGAAATGCGCGGTGACGTCGGTTACATCGTGCAGCATCGCGCTCGTGACCGGCTCGAGCACCGAGTTGGAGGACGGCGTGATCATGCCGAGGCGCTTGCGCAAAACTGACATCGATCACGATCGCTCCGTTGTGGCGAAGCGCATCCGCGTTCGCTGCAAAGGATCATCCGCATCCCCTTGCGTTCGCGCAACCGGCAATTTGCATGCTGCATACAATTTGTTCGATAAGCACGTGTTTTGATCCACATACGTCTCCTATTTGAGCACCTGATTTGACAGGGAATGGCTAGGATCGGGCGCAACAGGAAGTCCCCGCGTGCAGCACAGATCCGATCCGAACCCGGGACGAAAGTCGCCCAAACTCAAGAGGATGGGCCTGCACGAGCGCGCTGCCGCGCGGATGCGGACGATGATCATTCGCGGTAAGCTCCCGCCGGGATCGCAGACCCAGGAAACAAAGCTGTCGAAGGAGCTTGGCGTGTCGCGCACTCCGCTGCGCGAGGCGATGAAAGTGCTCGCGGCTGAAGGACTGATCGAGCTTCGCCCCAATCGCAGCCCGCGCATCGCCGACATCGCAGTCGAGACTATCTCGGAGCTATTCGAAGCGCTCGCCGGCATCGAGCGGCTCGCGGCAGAGCTCGCCGCGGAGCGCGCCAGCGAACGCGATCTTGCCCGCCTGCGCACGCTCCAGACCCGCATGGAAGGTCATCATCGCAACGGCAAGCTCGACGATTATTTTGCGATCAACGGCGAGATACACAACACCATCGTCCGCATGGCCCGCAACACGCCGCTCCGTGAGGCGCACGAGACATTGATTTCCCGGGCCGAGCGCGCGCGCTATCTCGCGCTGGGCGCCGACAAGCGCTGGAGCAATTCGGTCGAAGAGCACGCCAATATTCTCGCCGCACTCGAAGTCCGGGACAGCGAGGCCGCAGGACGCCTGCTCGGCGCCCATGTCCGTCAGACCGGCATCGCATTGCTCGAGACTCTCGTTCCCAAAACCAAGCTGACGGCGGCCTGACCTTGAAGCTGCTGCTGCTCAACCCCAACACCAGCACCCCGGTCACGCAGTTGATGACCGAGGTCGGGCAGCGCGCAGCCGCCCCCGGCACCGAGCTCATCCCCTGCACCGCGGCCCGCGGCGTGCCCTATATTGCAACGCGCACCGAGGCGCAGATCGGCGGCACTATCGTGCTGGAAATGCTGGCCGAGCAGCATCGCACGGTCGACGCCGCTATCATCGCCGCCTTCGGCGATCCCGGCCTGTTCGCTGCGCGCGAGACGTTCGACATTCCCGTGATCGGTCTTGCGGAAGCCGCGATGCTGTCGGCCTGCATGGCTGGGCGCCGATTTGCAATCGTGACCTTCGCGCAAGCGCTCGGCCCCTGGTACGAGGAATGCGTGCGCGACCATGGCCTGCGAGAACGCTGCGCCAGCATCCGCATGCTCGACACGCCGTTTCAGGCCATCTCCGATGTCGGCGGCGAGAAGGAGGATGTGCTCGTCGAGCTGGCGCAGCGCGCCATCATCGAAGATGAGGCCGACGTTCTGATCTTTGCCGGCGCGCCGCTCTCCGGCCTTGCCGAGCGCGTGGCCGACAGGATCCCCGTTCCTGTGGTCGACCAGGTCGTCGCCGCCGTGAAGCAGGCCGAGGCGGTGGTAGCGCTGCGGCTGCGCAAGGCGACCGCAGGCACGTTCCGCCGGCCGGCCGCTAAACCGACCATCGGTCTTGCCGACGCGCTCGCCGCGCGGCTCGAGCGGCGCGATAGCTAGGGAGGCCCCGGCGGCGATGCGAGAAGTTCAATCCGTTTTCAATCGCCGAGCCGGCATTCCAAGGCCTGCGACTTGCTTTCTCTCTCGGCGAAACCGGAGGTACCATCATGGCTGAAACGCAAGGCGGCCGTTCGCTCGTCGTCGACGCGGTCACCCACCGCTATCCGAGCGGCGCGCTTGCGGTCGAGAACATTAATCTCGATATCAAGGGTGGCGAGATCATCGCGCTGCTCGGTCCGTCCGGCTGCGGCAAGACCACGTTGCTGCGCATCATCGCCGGCTTTATCGCGCAGACGCAGGGACGCATCATCATCGGCGATGACATCGTCGACGCGCTGCCGCCGAACAAGCGGGCCGTCGGCATTGTGTTCCAGAACTATGCGCTGTTCCCACACCTCTCGATCAGCGAGAACGTCGCCTATGGACTGGCCGCACGCGGCGTCGACAAGACATCGCGCCAGCGCGAGGCACAACGCCTCCTCGAGCTGGTGCAATTGCCGACCATGGCGGAGCGTCTGCCAAGACAGCTCTCCGGTGGCCAGCAGCAGCGCGTTGCCCTTGCCCGCGCGCTCGCGATCAAGCCGTCGATCCTGCTGCTGGACGAGCCCTTTGCCGCGCTCGACAAGAATCTGCGGCTGGACATGCAGATCGAGGTGAAGCGGCTGCAGCGCGTGTCCGGCATCACCACGCTGATCGTGACCCACGACCAGGAAGAGGCGCTGTCGATGGCTGACCGCGTCGCGGTGCTAAGCCACGGCAAGCTCGAGCAATTCGGCTCACCGTCCGATGTCTACGACCGGCCGCAGACCCTGTTCGTGAACACGTTTGTCGGCTCCACCAACCGCATGCCCGGTGTTGTGGTCTCCGCAGATCGCACGGCCGCAAAAGTGCGTCTCGACGCAGGCGCGGAGATCATCGCCCGGCCGGCGGCGGGCAGCCTCACCGAGGGCGGCCGCGTCACCGTCTGCATCCGGCCCGAGCATCTGCAGTTTGTCGGCGACGCGTCGGGGTTTGCCGGCGTGGTCGGCATGTCGCTGCCGCTAGGTGCTACCGTCGTCCACGAGGTCACCACTGCCGATGGCTCCGGCGTAAAGGTCTCCCAGGCGCGCATCGGCGAGACGCGCGCCCTGGAGAGCGGCGCGGCCGTGCGCCTCGCACCGCTCGCCCCCTCGCTCGCAAATGCCTTTCCGGCGACGCTTTAGTTCCAGTCATTGTCCACAACGGAGTTCGACATGATCCTCAACCGCCGCAGCCTGATGACCACCGCCCTCACCCTCGGAGCCATGAAGGCGTTTCCCGGACTGAGCTTCGCCCAGGCACGCCCGCTGGTATTTGCGACCTTTACCGGAAGCTGGGAAGAAGCGCACAAGGCCGTGCTGGTGCCGGCCTTCCGCAAGGCCAACGCCGATGCGGCGATCGTGCTCGACCCCATGCTTTCGGTCGACCAGATCGCGAAGATCAACGCGGCCAAGGCCAACCCGCCCATCGACGTCATGCTGCATGATCCCGGCCCGGCGCTCGTCGCGATCGGCCAGGACCTCGCCGAGCCCTATCCGGTCGAGAAGAGCGCCCATTACAAGGACCTGATCGCCGAGGCGCAGGAGCCGATGGGTCCCGCGCCGTTCTTCCAGGTGGTCGGCCTCACCTACAATCCCGAAGCGATCAAGACGCCGCCGACATCCTGGGCTGATCTCTGGAAGCCGGAATTCAAGGGGCGTGTCGGCATCACCAATCTCAACTCGACGCTCGGCACCGGCTGGCTGGTCGAGATCGCCAAGATGCGCGGCGGTTCGGAAGCCAATGTCGATCCGGGTTTCAAGGCGCTGGAGGAACTCAAGCCCAATCTCGCCGCGGTCGCCGCCAATCCCGGTGCGCTCGCGACCCTGTTCCAGCAGGGCCAGATCGACATATCGCCCGGCAATTTCAACGCCATCCAGATCCTGAAAGCGCGCGGGGTGCCGGTCGAGTTTGTCGCGCCGAAGGAAGGCGCCATCGCCTTCAAGACCACGATCCACATCGTCAAGAACTCGCCGAACCGTGAGCTGGCCTTCAAGCTGATCGAGGCGGCGCTGACGCCGGAGGTGCAGACCACGTTGATGAACCCGCCCTATCTGATCGTGCCGACCAATTCCAAGGTGACAATGGGCGGCGAGATCGCGCGCGTGCTGGCCAAGGACACCGCGGAGCTGAAGCAGAAATTCGTGTTCCAGGACTGGAAAAAGATCAACGAGCAGCGCTCGGCATGGATCGAGCGCTTCAACCGCGAGATCAAGATCTAGGACAGGCTCAAAACCATGGGCGCAGCTCCGGCACCACGGGACGTCACGTCCTACGGAATGGGATTGGCAGCGCCGCTGGCGCTGTTCTTCCTGCTGTTCTTCGTCGCGCCGCTGCTGCAATTGTTTTGGCTCTCGCTCCACAACGATACGGCCGGGCTCCATTGGGGGCTCGGCCAATACCTGCACTTCCTCACCGATCCCTTCAGCCTCGGCGTGCTCGGCTCGACGCTGCTGCTTGGGGCCGAGGTCACAGCGGTCTGCCTCCTGTTCGGCTTTCCCATCGCCTGGCTGTATCAGCGCGTTGGACCAAACCTGCAAACCATCATCATCCTGATCGTGCTGCTGCCGCTGCTCACCAGCGTCGTGGTCCGCACCTTCGCCTGGATCGTGATCCTGGGTCGCCAAGGCATCATCAACGCGACACTACAGTCCCTTGGGATCATCGATACGCCGCTCAAGCTGCTCTACACCCAGCTCGGCGTGGTGATCGCGCTGGCGCAGGTGCAGATGCCTCTGATGACGCTGCCGCTGATCACCGCACTTGGCCGGATCGACCCCAATCTCGATGATGCCTCCTGCTCGCTCGGCGCCGGCAGCTGGCGCACCTTCTTCAGGATCGTGCTGCCGCTGTCGCTGCCCGGCGTGATCGCCGGCTGCACTCTGACTTATGCCGCGGCCATCACTGCTTTCATCACCCAGTCGCTGATCGGCGGCGGCCAGATGCTGTTCATGCCGATGTATCTCTATCAGCAGGCCTCCACGCTCCAGAACTGGCCGTTTGCGGCAGCAATCTCGATCATCTTCCTGCTCGCCGTGCTCGCGGTCGTGTCCGTTTTTACCACGCTCGGCCGCCTGTCGCGCGGCTATGGAGGTGCCTGATGAGCGGGCGCAAACGCACTCTTGAGGCGCTCAGCTTCGAGCTCGTCATGATGGTCATCGCGGTCATCGCGCTTGCTATCATCATCGCGCCGTCGCTGGTGGTGCTGATCGTGTCCTTCACCAGCGGCTTCTCGCTCAAATTCCCGCCGCCGGGTTATTCGCTGCGCTGGTACGCGGAGTTGTGGAACGCCTGGCAGCTTCACTTCGCGGCCAAGAACAGCCTTGTCGTCGCGTTGTGGTCCACGGGCCTCTCCGTCATGCTCGGCGTCGCGGCGGCGCTCGCAATCTCGAGGTCGCGAACGCTATCGGTGCGGCTGCTCGATTCCCTCTTCATGTCGCCGCTGGTCTTGCCGGCGCTGGCCTTTGGTCTGGCGGCTCTGATGCTATTCTCGCTGGTCGGCCTGCCGGTGTCGCCGCTGACCCTGGTGATCGGCCACACCGTCGTCTGCGTACCCTATGTCGTGCGCAACACGGTCGCCGCACTTGCCCAGCTGGAGCCGACACTGCTGGAAAGCTCGGCGGTGCTGGGCGCGAGCCGGCTCTATACGTTCCGCCGAATCGTGCTGCCGCTGATCCGGCCCGGCATCATCGCCGGCGCCTTCATCGCCTTCATGTCGTCATTCGACAACGTGCCGGTCTCGCTGTTCCTGCGCGATGCCGCGACCGATATGCTGCCGATCCGGATGTGGCAGGACCTCGAGGGTAAGCTGGATGTGACCATTGCCGCGCTGTCGGGTGTGCTCATCATCGCCACCGTCGCGCTGGTCGCGGTGATGGAGCGCGTCACCGGCCTGTCGCGGCGGCTGACGAACTGATCAGGCGCCGCGGAATAGCGCAAAACCCCAGCGCGTGAATTTCAGCGGCAGATGAAAATGCTCGTTGATATCCTTGATACGGAAGCGAAATGGCGTCACGGTCAGGAAGCCCTCGCTGTCGCCAAAGAATTCGCCGAGATGAAACAGCACCTCGTACTCGCCCGCGGTCACGCCCGCGCCTTGTGCGACGGCATGATCGAATACGCCGTTGGACCCGAGCCGCCCGTCGGCGATACGCGCGGAGTCCGGATCGATCCGCCAGATCTCAACGCGCAGCCCTTGCGCGGGCCGTCCGCTTGCCACATCGACTGCGTGAATGGAAATACCGCCTGCCACCATGTCCCTCCCGTGAGCGCGGCGCCATGGTAGACGCAAACACACAGCTTCGGCCAGCGTCCGCGTTGCTGCCGGCCCTGGGCGCGATGACGTCGCTCCAGGCGCTGGTGGCGCTGGCCCTGTTTGCGCCGGGCGTGGTCGCGCCGCGCGCCCATATCGAGGTCTGGCAACTCTCGCTGTTCTCCTGCGCGGTTTTCACCATCGGCATTCCCGCCTCGTTCTGGGGTGGCGGCCTTATTGCCCGGATGGGCTCGCTCCGGATCGCAAGCCTCTGTGCGTTGGCGATCGTGATCAGCATGGCGCTGGCCGCGTTCGGCACGACGGCCGCCCTGCTCGCCGCAGGCCTCTGTCTCGGCCTCGCGTTCGGACCGGAGACGCCGGCCAGCGCAGCGCTGCTGGCGCGGCTCGTGACCACCGAACGCCGTGCCTTCGTGTTCTCGGTGCGCCAGACGGGCAACCAGATCGGCGCCGTCTGCGGCTCGCTGGTGCTGCCAGCGATCGCGGTCTCGCTGGGACCGGCCTGGTGCTATGCGGCGGTCGGCTCCTGCGCGCTGATTGCGATCCTGCTGTACGAGTGGTTGCAGCCGGCCTATGCCGGCAAGGCCACCCCGACGCCAGAACTCGATCTCCGCGCGCGGCTGGCGCTGGTCACGTCAGACCGGCGGATCGCGACGCTGGCGCTGGCCTCGATGCCTTTCAGCGCGATGCAGGTGTCGCTCAACACGGTCTTCGTCACGCTCGGCACGCGCGAGCTTGGCCTCAACCATATCGAGGCGGGCATGGCGCTGGCCTGCGCGCAGGCCAGCGGCCTCATCGGCCGTCTCGGCTGGGGCTATGTCGCGATGCGCCTCAACGCCTCCCGCGCGGTACTCGTCGTTATCGGCCTCGGCATGGCCTTCTGCGCCGCGCTGCTCGGCCTCGACGGCGCCTCGCTTGGCCGTACCGGACAGTTCGCCATTGCTGCCCTGTTCGGCCTCACGGCGTCGGGCTGGAACGGCGTTTTCGTTGCCGAGATTGCGCGCCTCGCCCCGCAGGACAGGGTCGGCGAGACCACTGGAGCGGTTCTGACCGCATCCTATGCGGGCCTGCTGGCCGCGCCGGCCGTGGTCTCGATCCTGGACGGCGCTGCCAGCCTCGGCGCGGCCTTCTTCGCCTTGGCGGGGCTTGCGCTGTGCGGCACATTGGCTCTGGTGTGGGGAGACCACGGCAAAGCAGGTCAATAGCGCGCGCCACGCGCGTCGTATCGGCGTCTCGCGGCGTTGACCACGTCCCGCTAATGCGCCGTTCGTCTCCCCCCGGCATTCGCTTTGCGTGTCGCGCTTCGTTTGCCGGAGCCCTTCCCACCCGCTCCCTTCTTGCGTCCGCCGCCAGCCGACGCGGCCAAGGCCGGTTTGGCTTTCTTCCAATCGGAGAGGAAGATCGTCTCGAAGTACTTGGCGATGCCAGCGTGTTCGAGGATGACGCCGGCGTCGCGATTGCTCTGGACGCCGGACGGCGAAAAGTTCTGGCTGCTGACCACGGCGATCCGGGAGTCGATCACGAAGCCCTTGTTGTGCACGTCAGGCTGCAGGCTGATATTCGCCGTCAGGTCGACGCCTGTCGTTTTCATCTTTTCGACCCACGGCAGCCCCCATCGGGCACTCTCGATCAGCCTGACCTTCTTGCCTTCCGCGATCTTGTTCGCGATTGCCTGGAGCAGCTGCTCGTACAGGCTTCCGTCTCCCTTGGACGATTCAATGTATTGAAGCTGGATGTCGATCGACGTCTTGGCGTTCTCGATCAGATTCATGATGTTCGTGAGATATTGCGGGTGACCACCGGGCAGCAGGTCAGGTGTCAACAACGGCGTGATCGCAAGCGCGCTGTTGGGGAAGGTCTTGGCCGCAACCGGCTTCTTCTTCGCTTGCGCGGGCGTGATGGGCGGCGGATTTGCGTGCGCGGCCTTCTTGGCGCGGGCGTCAGCGATCGCCGTTTCGACGGCAACCGCATTCGGGGCTTGATGCAGGATGGCCTGCCCGTAATCGTAGTTCAGGTAATAGGCGAAGAGCTGCGCAAGAGCCTTGTCCTCGATGATGACGTGCCAGTCGCGATCTTCGGTCACCGGCCGCGGCAGAGCGGGATTCGGCTCATTGCTGTTGTTCAGGTTGCCGCTCGACAGCCAGAACCGCTGGTCGTCCTGGACGATCACCTTGATATGGTAGGCAAAGGGAAACATGAACGCGGTCACAAACGGGTCCTTGTCGTTCAGGGCCCAGGC
The DNA here is from genome assembly GCF_019455395.1 of Bradyrhizobium sp. BR 10261. Lineage (NCBI taxonomy): Bacteria > Pseudomonadati > Pseudomonadota > Alphaproteobacteria > Hyphomicrobiales > Nitrobacteraceae > Bradyrhizobium > Bradyrhizobium sp. BR 10261. The sequence goes on along the minus strand of NZ_JACOFQ010000009.1, from coordinate 236,800 downwards.
GATCTTGGCGCGGCCCCCGAGGCCCGCCCTGAGATCCTGCACGGTCACGGAGTCGAGCTGGTCGCGCGTCTCGTTGGGCGCAGGGTCATCGAGAACCATCTGCAACGTCTTTTGACCCGCGAGGTCAGCCAGGAAATCGGCGAGCAGGGACCCTGAGGTGAAGTCATACATCCCCACCACAAGTGAATGCTGCGTCGCGGTCAAAAACTTCGACAGGGTTACGTAGCCTGCATCCGGACTCACCGCCACAGTGATCGTGGTGTTGAGCTGGCGTCGATCGAGCGCGGGAGCCCCGGCCGGCGGTGAATATTGCAGCGCTTGCTTGGTCGCGTGCGCGGAGATCGCCTCATGGATGGTCGGTTGCGTCGTCCTGGACTGCGCGAATGCCGTCTGCGTGTCGCTGGCGGGATCGTCGAGCAGCTTTCCGCTCGGCATTTCGCGCTCCAGCGGCCAGGTCGGTGCTTTTTCCTCCGGCCGCGCGTGGAGCTCGCTCAGGAACGCCGCCGCAGGGTCGACGACGCGGAGACGTTGATGCGCGCTGGCCTCGCGCACGTCGACGGGGAATTTTCCGAGCTTCGTCGGCAGTAGATCGCCACGGGCGATATCGGCGGGGCTCTTCTTGGTATGCACGGTTACGACGATAGCCTGCTTGCCGGTCAACTGATTACCCGCGATCTCGAAGCCGGGCCGGACCGTCAGCACTCCCGGCTTGCGCAACTTTGCCAGGTTCTTCCGAATGGTTTGGTCGATCTCCTGCGCCGCAAATCTACCGGCCGTCTTCATAGTGCACGTCCTCGCGAATGACTGAGCTGCGGCGTTGACCAACTTCCTTGAGCGCCAGAGGTTTGATGCTCTCGGGGATACCCGAGAGCACAGCAAATTGATGATGCCGAAAAGACCGCCTGTGCCCGAGCCGCACGCCTAACCGATTGGGTCGCCGGTGTGATCATCCGTCTGAAGAGATTGAGTCTGGAAGCGCACAAAGAGGGCAACAATTTCCTGGCCGCTGTTGAAAGACAAGAACAGCGCCCCGTCGCCGTGAACCCGGTTGTCACTCGCGAATTGCCCGCGATTGCCTTGCATCATGTGAATGTCATGAATCCCCCTCTCGGGTTGAAAGCCAAAATACTTATCGACCTGTCCCGCGTCCTCGAAAAATTCGCCAAAAGCCACCACCATGGCGCTCGGATCCGCTTTCGCCCGTTCAATATTGGCATCGAGCAGGTTCTTGAGCGAAACGCCGCTGCCCGCCGGAGGAATCGGCTGCATCGCATCGACCGGGAAGAGATCGTCGCGCAGATAGTCGAGGCCCCCCGAGCCAGACGGGCCGGTACGCAGCGCCTGAAAGCCGGGATCGCCGTTGAGATAGGGCGCGAGGTCCAACGTACCGGCTTGCTGGAATTGGTCGTCAAAATAAGCCAGCACCTCGCTCTGATCGACCGACCTGACATTGACGGCGATCCGATAGTCCCCCCCGCCATCCACCCTGATCTCGTAGTGGGGGGAAGCTCCATCCGGGCTCTCAAAGCCGTCCACGACCGAGCCGACCAGGACACCATAGTGACGCACCGCGCCTGGCGGCTTCCTGCGCTTATGAGGCATTGCAGCTCTCCGCTCCAAATGATGCAGTCAGCGAATCAAATCGCAGACGTCCAGGGTCTCAACTGCCCGATCTAAGCTGCCTCTCGATCGAATCGGCCGCTCGAAGCGCCAGAGCTGCGACAGTCGACGTCGGATTGGCATTCGCCCCAGTCGGAAAGACGCTGCTGCCGACAACGAACAGGTTGGGGTGGTCAAATGCCCTGCATTCAGGATCCACGACGGCTTTCGTTCGATCCGTCCCCATCCGGGTCGTCCCCATGATGTGACCGGAGCCGAGGAACAGCTTGAAGGTCGGCTGGTCGTCCATCATGAAGCGGTGCGTGACACCAATATGATCGAAGACCTTGTTGTGGAACTGGATGATCTTGTGGAAGCAGCGCTCGACATAGCCGCCGTCATTGTCGAAGACCTTGTAGGCGATCTGCGGTCGCTCAAGACCGAGATCGTCTTTCTTGTCAGCAGGGGCAAGGCTCACCCTGTTTTCGAGAATGGGTAGCTGCTCGCATGCGCTATTCAGCGTGATCTGGTGGGTCGCATGCTTTGCCAGCGTCTCCTTCAGCTTTGTTCCCGCATAGCCGAAATCCCTCACGAGGTTGACGATACTCCCCGGCAACCAATCGCCCTGCGCCGTCGAAGGAAACCGACCGCTCCCGCGCGGCCAGCTCGCGATGGTGGAGGCCCAGCCATCGTTCTTGATCGAGCATTTGAAGGACGCGTAGACCTCACGGAATGCACCGTCGCGGAAACCCTCGATGTGCGAGGTGGTCTGCGGTCCCCTGTAGGGAAAGACGGGCGCTTTCGCCAGCGCAAACGACTGCTTCATGGGATGATCCATGAGGTAGCCGCCCAGGACCGGACCGCAGGAGCGCGCCGCATTCGAGCGCAACAGGATCATCGGATTTTCGATGCCGTGAGCCGCCAGCACAACGATGCGACCTGTCGCGTAACCTTCCGAGAGGACGGCCCTCCTGCCGTTCTCCTCCGGCTTGGTGGAATCCTCCTGCCAGACCCAGTTCAAATAGTGGACGCCGACCACCCGCTTTCCCTCGCCGTCGAAATCGAGATTGCGAACGACAGCCTGTTTTCGCAGCGTTGCTCCGGCGCGAAGGGCTTTCTCGACATGAAACACCGCTTCATACCGAGCCTTGATCGGGCATAGCGGCACGCAAGACGTCCGGCCGTCGCAAACCGGGCGGCCGTCATACGGTTGCGAGTTGATCGCATGCGGAACGGGTGTCGGCCGCAGCGAGATCATTTCCCGCTTCATCGGCATGGGAGCCCCTTCGAGCCGCGCATCCATGTACTCGTCGTCAATAACTTCCTTGAACTGCTGATCGACGTAGCTCTGCGCCAGCGGGGGCATCGGGTAAGGCTTGCTCATCGGGTTGTGGAAGCGAGGCCTCCTGAAGTCGTCCATGCTTCCCGATACGCCCATCTCCTCCTCGGCCCGAACGTAGTAAGGCTCGATGTCTGAATAGCCGATGGGCCAATCCACGGCTTGCTTCACGTGATAGGTGCTGTTGAGCTTGAAATCAGTCGGCAGCATGCGGACATAGATCGCCTGCCAATGCCAGGTCGTTCCTCCGACGATCCGCTCGTAGAAGCTCTTGAACATGTCCCCGGAATACTGCGGCGGATAATAGAGATAGTTCGACGTATCCGGCGCATTCGTATTGCGAGGATCCGGCTGCGTGGCAAGGATGTTGTCGCCGCAATACGGACTGTCCGTCGCCTTGGACGTCGAAGCCGCGTAGGCGGACAACAGCTCATAACGGCCAATCGATTCGCGTGCGACGCCGCCGGCTTCCAGGATCAGGACTCGAAGTTGCTTTCGCGCAAGCTGATTCGCGATGAGCGCGCCGCTCACTCCTGAGCCAACGATAATGACGTCGTATTCGGGTTGAGAAATCCTGGTCGCCATGCACTCCCCCTTCGCTCGGAAAATCTGCAGGCCGTTAATGCAATCGTGACTAGGCCAGACGAGGGGCCTTGGCCCAGTAATTTGGCTGGAAGGGCTTCATCGGCATCATCGGTGCATGCGCACCAATGACCTTCCAAATTATTCCTTGCTCGTATTGATCAGTCGTGCCGTAGACCCACGCGGGACCGACGGTCGTATTCAGGAAGAATGCGGACAGATACCAAAGATAGATCAGCTGCTCCGCAGCGGCCCGAATATCCTTGTTGTTCATGATGGCGTCCGCGGTCTCGGCATTCGCCGCAATCAGCTTGCGAACATCGATCGCCGGGACGTTTAATTTGGCCAATCGCACGAGATACTCGCGTCCAAGGCGAACATCCTGCAGCGTCGCAAGCGGCATGCCCGTGAGCGTTCGCGAGACCTTCATGAAATCGGAAAGCAGGTCGTCGAGATCGTCCCCCAGGGCCTGTTCAGGAGCCGAGACATGGCACTGAGCCTCGCCCTCCTCCCAGATGTTTGCCTGGACCGCCGGGGCCAGGAAAGCGTTTCCGGCCACGGCAAGGCCCGTTATCGCCACGCCCTGCAGCAGATGTCTTCGATCGATCGCAATGACGGAATGGCTGGGCGGTACGTCTGAAGCAGATCGGCTCATTGCAATGCCTCCGCCAAAACAGACTGGAAAATGAGAAAATCAATCCGCTTACGCAAGTTACTCTTGACAGGGTATTCAACGCAAGAGCGAGGTTCGCTCAATCGGCCTTTTTCATCGCCCACACGTTACACGGGTGAAGCCCGAGGTGCTAACGTTGACTACAACACACCATTCCTGTCACTTCGATGGTGAAGTAGGCCACAGTTTGAAGCGTATTTTTTACGTTCTGCCTTGCATGCACGCCGGTTCGAAAAGGCAAACTTCAACGCTCGGACGGATCCGATCAAAGTTGATTTGGTTGATAGGACAGGCAGCATGACCGATGCAATGCAAGGAGTTCAACCATTCGTTGCATTGGCAATGTCGGTCTTTAGAGATGGGATGGCGGCTGAACTCTCGTTCTCATCGCGTGTTCGCCTCAGCGAAATTCGGGTTGCGAGTTAGCACCCAGCCAGATTGGACCGACGCATGAAGGCGCCCAAAACAGAGGTCCGATGCGACGCGTGTAGCGGCGCAGGATCTCAGCCGGCGAAGCACTCGAAAAGACCAGGGCGGCGCACGCTCCCGCCCAAGTGCAAGAAACGTGGCGGCAGGGGGCGAATCCCTGCCGAACTCCGGCTTGGAATGATCCCTCCCGCCAAGCCGCGCTTGGCCTTCCTGAAATCGAGAGATCACCTTCCTAGACGATGCCTGCCGAAGTTCCGCCAGCGCTGGGACGTTCGCTCGCCTTTCTCGCCCGGTACCTGGACGCGCGATAGGCGGCAATTGGTGCGATAGCCCCGCCGGCCCGCATGCGGGCGACAGCAAGGAGCGGCGAGACATCGGTGGTGAAGGCACGTTTCAATTCGAGATGCGCGCCGAGCGCATCGTTCGCCTCCTGCGCCGCTTCAAGGGCGGCGCGATCGACGATCAGAGCCTGTGCATAGGCGCGCTGCAACTCGATTGCCGATTGCATCAGGCTCTCGATCGGATCGGTCACATTGTGCGACTGATCGATCATATAAGCGGGCGCGAAGCCTTCCACTTTGCGACGCTCGGCGTCGATCAGCTCGTTGAAAACAAGAAACAGCCGGAACGGCTCGACCGAGCCGCTGTCGAGATCGTCATCGCCATATTTTGAATCATTGAAGTGAAAGCCGGCGAGCTTCCCGAAGCGAACGAGCCGAGCCACGACCTGCTCGATATTAACGTTCGGCGCATGATGGCCAAGATCGACAAGGCAATGCGCCTTGGGCCCGAGCTCCTGCGCGACCGCAAGACTCGTGCCCCAGTCCGAAATTACGGTCGAATAGAACGCCGGCTCGTAAAGCTTGTGCTCGAGGAACACCCGCCAGTCGGCGGGCAGTGCCGCGACGATCTCATGCATCGCGTCGATGTAGCGGTCGAGCGCCTTGGTCAGATTGGACTGACCGGCAAAGTTCGAGCCGTCGGCGATCCAGACGGTCAGCGCCTTCGAGCCGAGCTTACGGCCGATCTCGATACATTCGACGTTGTGGGCGACGGCCTGCGCGCGCACCCGCGAATCGGTATGCGAGAGCGAGCCGAATTTGTACGAAAGCTCCTGGCCCGGCTGATCCTGGAAGGTGTTCGAGTTCACCGCGTCGAAGGCCAGACCGTGACCCGCGGCCTGTTCGTACAGGGCGGCATAGTCGTCAACCTTGTCCCACGGAAAGTGCGGCGAGATCGTCGGAGTTGCCCGCGCCAATTGCTGGATCACGGCGCAATCGTCGATTTTCTCGACGACATTGCGCGGCTCACCCGGCCCCGGAAAGCGGGCAAATCGCGTCCCCCCAGTGCCGACGCCCCAGGTCGGAATAGCGACGCCGAAGGCCATGACCTTCTGCACCAGAACGTCCGCATCGATCCCGTGCCGCGCCAGCGCGCGCTTCAGGGCGTCATAGTCTTCGCTGATCGCGCGTTCGAGCCGCGCATTGTGCTCGGCGATGAAATCCGCGCTGATCGAGAACGGGGCGCTCATCGCGTGAAGGCCTGGGCGTTGCCGGCATCAATATTGAGAATGTTGCCGGTCGACTTTGCCGAAAGGTCGGACGCGAAGAAGTAGACGCCCTCGGCGATGTCCTCGGGGAAGACCGACAGTTTGAGCATCGAGCGCTGGCGGTAGACTTCCTCAAGTTGGTCCTCCGCAACCTTGTTGGACGCCGCGCGTTGCTGGCGCCATTCGCCCTCCCAGATCTTCGAGCCGCGCAGCACCGCGTCCGGGTTGACCGTGTTGACGCGGATGCCATGCGCGGCGCCTTCCAGCGCCAGGCAGCGGGCGAGATGGATCTCCGACGCCTTGGCGGCGCAATAGGCCGAGGCGCCGGCCGATGCGGCAAGGCCGTTCTTCGAGGCCACGAAGATGATGGCGCCGCCGATGTTCTGGCGCTGCATCAGCCGGAAGGCCTCGCGCGAAACCAGGAAATAACCTGTGGCGAGAATGTCCATGTTCTTCTGCCATAGCCCAAGACTCGTATCCTCGACAGGTGAGGCCGAGGCGATTCCCGCATTCGAGACGACGATATCGACGCCGCCAAAGGCGCGCGCGGCCTCTTCGAACGAGGCGACGACCGCCGCCTCGTCGGTCACATCGAGTTTCACGCCGATCGCCGCATCGCGGCCATGGCGCTTCGTGATCGCCGTAACACGCTCGTTCAGCGCGCTCTCGTCGATATCCGCAATGATGAGGCAAGCGCCGTCGCCGAGCAGCCGCTCCGCGGTTGCCCCGCCAATGCCGCCGGCACCGCCGGTCACATAGGCGATCCGCCCGGCGAGCGATTTCGGCTTGGGCATGCGCTGGAGCTTGGCCTCCTCCAGCAGCCAGTATTCGATGTTGAAAGCTTCCTGTTCGGCAAGGCCGACATAGGCGCTGACGCCGGAGGCGCCGCGCATGACGTTGATCGCGTTGACGTAAAACTCGGCCGCAACGCGCGCCGTCGCCTTGTCCTTGGCAAAGGTGAACATGCCTACACCCGGCACGAGATACACCACCGCGTTGGGATCGCGCATGGCCGGCGAGTCAGGACGTTTGCAGCGCTCGTAATAGGCGGTGTAGTCGCGCCTGTAAGCTGCGAGGACCTCGTCAAGGCCGGCGATCACCTCACCGAGATTGTCGCGGGCGGGATCATAGGGCAGCAGCAAGGGGCGGATCTTGGTGCGAAGAAAATGATCCGGACAGGAGGTGCCGAGCGGCGCCAGCTTCGTCAGCGCGCTGGAGTTGACGAATTCCAGCACCTCCGGCGCATCGGTGAAATGGCCGATCTTGCGCTCATCCGCGGAGATCTTGCCACGGATCAGCGGCATCAGCCTCGCCGCGATCGCCCGGCGCCTGTCCGGTGCGGCCGTCTGGACCTTGGCGCCGCCGAAAGCCGGCTTCTGCTCGTGTGCGGCGAGCCAATCGGCGGCCTGCTGAATCACGCGCAAGGTCATCTCGTAACAGGCCTTCGACGTCTCGGCCCAGGTAAAGAGCCCGTGCCCGCCGAGAACCACGCCTACGTAGTCGGGATGGCGCACAGCCATCTCGCCGAGCTTCAAGCCGAGATCGAAGCCGGGCCGCTGCCACGGCAGGAAGCCGAGCTTGCCGCCGAACACCTCGCGGGTGAGACGCTCGGCGTCTTCAGAGGCGGCAATGGCGATGACCGCATCAGCATGGACATGATCGACGTGCCGGTGCGGCACGAAGGCGTGCAAGGGCGTATCGATCGACGTCGCGCGCGGATTGAGATCGAAGGTGCAGTGATTGAACATGGCGACCATCTCGTCCTCATGAGCGAGGCCGCGATAGAGGCCTTTCAGACCCTCCAGCTTGTCGAGATACAGCGTCGAAAAGCCGTCGCGCTTCATCGAGCCGATGTCGCCGCCGGAGCCTTTGACCCAGAGCACGCGCACGCTCTCGCGCGTCAGCGGATCCTTCATCTCGATCTTGGCCGAGGTGTTGCCGCCGCCGAAATTGGTGATGCGTAGATCGGCCCCGAGCAGGTTCGAGCGGTACAGCAGTTGACCGGCTTCATCGAGCCCGGCAGCGAACGCGTCGTCCCAAAGATTTGGCAGGGGCGTGGCCGCAACCTCGCTCATGACGCATCCTCCCTGTGCTTGATCTTCGAGCAGCTTAGGCCAGGGATTCAATCAAGGTCAATCACCGGCACTCAGAGCCGCGACGCAATATGATTGATGCAGCGCGATATTGAGCGAACATGACGGTTTGCAGTTGACCACCGGGCGAGAGCGTGACCTATTTACGAGTAAAAGGGAGGGCGACGTGCACGAGCGGGAACGCTGGCAGGTCATCAAGGCATTGTTGCGCGAGCGGTCGCTCGTGCGCATCGCCGACGCTTGTCGCGCGACCGGAGTCTCCGAGGCCTCCATACGGCGCGATTTCGCCAGGCTCGCCGAGCAAGGCGTCGCGATCAGGGTGCACGGCGGGTTAGAAGCGCTGCCGGACACCGTCAGCGCACCCAGCGACGTCCTCTCTCTTGCCACCCGCTCCTTCGACGTCAGCCAGACGCTCAACATCGATGCCAAGCGCGCCATCGCGAAAGCGGCCGTCGCCCTCTGCGCCGATGGCGACACCATCATCATCAATGGCGGCACGACCACCTATCAGATGGGCGAGTATCTGCGCGAGCGCCGCCTGAAGGTCTTGACTAATTCCTATCTGCTCGCCGACGCACTGATCCACACGTCGAAATGCCGCGTCGCCTTGCCGGGCGGCGAGGTCTACCGTGAGCAGGGCATGATCGTCTCGCCCTTCGACGAGGACGCGATCCAGCATTATTCGGCGACACGAATGTTCATGAGTGCGATCTCGATCGGACCGCTCGGCGTGATCGAGGGCGATCCCCTGCTCGCCCGCGCCGAATCGAAACTGTTGAAACGTGCCGACAAGCTGATCGTGCTCGCAGATTGCTCGAAGTTCGTCTCGCGCGGCAGCCTTGTCGTCTGCACGCTCTCGCGCATCGACACGCTGATCACCGATTCCGACGCGCCAAACGACGCACTCGACATGCTGCGCGGACACGGTGTCCGCGTCGTAATCGTCGATGCGAGCGCTCAAACCACTGCGGCGGCGTGACCATGACAACGGACCCGCATCGTGAAGCTCCAACCGCACCGCTCCTGTCGGTGCGTGCGATCGAAAAGTCTTTTCCAGGCGTGCGGGCCCTGTCCGGCGTCTCGTTCGAGGCCGCCAGGGGCGAGGTCCACGCCTTGCTCGGCGAGAACGGCGCTGGCAAGTCGACGCTGATCAAGATCATCTCCGGCGTATTCCCGCCCGACCGCGGCGAGGTGCTCGTGGATGGCAGGCCGGTCGACCTTGCGCGGCCGGACGATGCCAGGCGCGCCGGCATTGCCACGATCTATCAAGAGCTGTTGCTGTTCCCGGAGCTTACGGTCGCCGAGAATATCTTCATGGGTCACGCGCCGCGCGCGGGCCTTGGCCGGATCGACTGGCGGGCGATGCACGAGAAGACCAATGCCCTGCTCGCCTCACTCGAGATTCATGATCTGCAAGCCGACCGTGTCGTCGGCTCCCTCAGTGTCGGCAATCGCCAGCGCGTCGAGATTCTGCGCGCGCTGTCGCAGGACGCGCGCATCCTGATTATGGACGAGCCGACCGCGGCTCTGACCGAGTACGACGTGACGCGCCTGTTCGACATCGTGCGCAAGCTCAAAGGCCGCGGTGTCGCTGTGGTCTATATTAGCCATCGGCTCGACGAGATTTTCGCAATCGCCGATCGGGTCACCGTGCTGCGCGATGGCGCACATGTCGCAACCAGGCGCGTCGCGGACACGGACACAGCCGAGCTCGTGCAATTGATGGTCGGCCGCAGGATCGAAAGCCTGTTCCCGAAGGTCACGGTTCCGATCGGAAAGCCGGTGCTGGAGGTGAAGGGCCTCGAACGACGGCCGCTGACGAGGAGCGTCTCGCTCACGGTGCGGGCCGGCGAGATCGTCGGCCTGGCCGGCCTCGTCGGCTCCGGTCGCAGCGAGCTCGCACAAACCATTTTTGGCGTCACGCCGGCCGATGGCGGCGAGATCCGGATCGACGGACGGCAAGCCGACATTCGCTCACCGGGCCAGGCGCGGTCGCTGGGGATCGCCTACGTTCCCGAGGATCGCGGCACGCAAGGCCTGGTGCGGCCGATGACGGTGCGCGAGAACTTCAGCCTCGCCGCGCTGGGCAAGGTCGCGTTCGGCGGCTTCATCGATCGCGGCGCCGAGCGCAAGCTCGCCGGCGATGGCGTCAAGCGCTTTGCCGTCAAGACGAGCTCGCTCGAGCAGGTCGCGGGCAAGCTCTCCGGTGGCAATCAACAGAAGATCGTGCTCGGCAAATGGCTCGCCAATGGGCCGAAGCTGTTGATCCTCGACGAGCCCACGCGCGGCATCGACGTCGGCGCCAAGGCGGAGATCCATCGATTGATGGGCGAACTTGCGGCCCAGGGCCTCGCCATCCTGATGATTTCGAGCGAGCTGCCGGAGGTGCTCGGCATGAGCGACCGCGTGCTCGTGATGCGCGAAGGCCGTATCGTTGCCGAATTCCCGCGCGAAGAAGCGACGCAGGAGTCGGTCGGCGCAGCGATGATGGGCAGCCATGAAAACGCGGAGAAAGCGGCATGACGGCGGTCACCCTGGTCAGCGCCGAGGTTAATCCGCGGCGGCGGCTGAAGGTGCTCGCCTCGCAGGAGGCCTTGCTCGCGATCGCGGTGATCGGCCTTGCCATCGCGGTCGGCCTTTACAATCCGCGCTTTCTGGCGGCACGCAACCTTTCCGACGTGCTGCTAGGCAACGCCTATATCGCTGTCGCCGCAGTCGGCATGTCGATGGTGATCGTATCTGGCAACATCGATATTTCCGTCGGCGCGCTGATCGGCGTCCTGGCGACGATCAGCGGCACGCTCGCCGTGAACGGCGCGCCGATCGTGGTCGCCTGGCTGGCAGCACTCGTTGCCGGCGTCGCGGTGATGGCCTTGCAGGGCGTCATCATCGCCTATCTGCGCATTCCCGCGATCGTGGTGACGCTCGGCATGCTGTCGATCCTCAAGGGCGGCCTGATCAGCGTCACCGGAGGCAAATGGATCACCGACCTGCCCGATAGCTTCCATCTCGCCGATATCGAGCTCTTCGGCATGCTGCCGTTTCCGGTCTTTCTCATGATCGCGGTGACGATCCTGGCCGCGCTATGGATGCGCTATTCGGCCTCGGGCCGCGCGATCTACGCCGTTGGCGGCAACGCCGAAGCGGCGCGGCTGTGTGGCATTTCGCAGCCGCGGACGATCGTGATGGTCTTCGCACTGCATGGCTTGTTCGCCGGAGCTGCCGCCCTGCTGTACGCGACGCAACTGCGCGTCATCCAGTCGACCGTGCCGCCCAATCTCGAGCTAACGATCATCACTGCATCCGTCGTCGGAGGCGTCAGCATTCTTGGCGGCGTCGGCACAGTCGTCGGTTCGACCCTTGCGGCCGTCCTGATCGCCGAGATTGCCAGCGCCCTGGTCTTCATCGACGTCTCGCCCTACTGGATTCGCGCGGTGCAGGGCGTTCTCATCCTCGTGACCGTGATCGCCGACATTCTGCGGCGCCGGCGCATGGCCGGAGCATGAGCGCCATGAGCGAGATCCCCCTCCCCCAAGCCGCCAAGCGCGTCATGCCCTGGTGGCTGCTGCGCCACGAGACCATGCTCGCGGTGATCTTGCTCGTCGCGCTGATCGGGCTCGGGGGCATGAACAGCCGCTTCCTCACTCTCGACAATCTTCTCAACCAGGGCAGGCTGACGACCGAGGTCGGGCTCATCGCGCTGCCGATGACCTTCATCATCATTACCGGCGGCATCGATCTGTCGGTGGGCTCGATCGTCGGGCTCTGCGCGATCCTGCTCGGCTACTCCTGGAAGGTATTCGGCTTTCCCCTGCCGCTGGCGATCGGCTTCTCGCTGTTCATCGGCGCCGTGGCGGGGTTCCTCAACGGAATCGTCATCACCAGAGTGAAAGTGCCGCCGCTGATCATGACCATTGCGACCCTCGCCCTCTACCGCGGCCTCGCCGAGGGGATCAGCCAGGCGCGTTCGGTGCGCGGCTACCCGGAATGGTTCTACTTCATCGGACAGGAAAATCTCTTCGGCGTGCCGGCGCAGCTCTGGCTCTTGCTGATTGCAATCGTGGTGACGGCAATCGTTCTTGACCGCACAACGTTCGGCCGGACGCTCTATGCGATCGGCAACAATGAGACTGCGGCGCGCTTTTCCGGGTTGCCGGTCGATCGCGTCAAGCTGATCATCTACACTCTATCGGGTTTGATGGCCGGCCTTTCCGCGTGCGTTCTCGTCTCCCGCGTGACCACGACCCGCTCGGACATGGGGATCGGCTATGAGCTGGACGTGATCGCGGCGGTCGTGCTCGGCGGCACCAGCATATTCGGCGGCATTGGCACCATCTGGGGTACCGTGGTGGGCCTCGCGATGATCCAGCTGTTGAAAAACGGCCTGGCCCTGACCGGCGTCAAGGGCGACGCGACGATCGTCGTCATCGGCACGGTCCTCATCCTTTCAACTCTTGTGGCGAGTTCGCTCCAGCGGAGACGCGAGGGCGTTTGACGGCGTGTCTAGCCGCAAAAAGCGGCATCAAAATGGGAGGAAAACAAGATGAAGCTCGGATTAGCTGCTGCATTCCTCGGCGCGACGCTGCTGGCCGGAACGGCCTCGGCCGCGGACAAGAGATGGGACGGCGCGGATGACCTGCCGGTCAATCCGCTCGCCTGTTCGGCTGGCGAAGCCAATGCCGCGCCCGCGGCCAAACCTTATGATGGTGGCAAGCCGACAAATGCGGCCGACAAGGCCGGCAAACCGATCACGCTGGTCGACGTGCCGAAGCTGATCGGCATCGGCTATTTCAATGCGACATCGAAAGGCATGCAGGATGCCGCCAAGGCGCTCGGCAATGTCACGGTGAAGACCGACGGCCCGACCGAGGCCAAGATCGACGAGCAGATCAAGTTCATCGACAATTACATCACCAGCGGCGTCGACGGCATTCTCTTCGCTGCCAACGATCCGGTGGCGATCGCGCCGGTGCTGAAGAAGGCGCTGTCGAAGGGCATCCACGTCGTCGGCTATGACGCCAATTCGACGCCCGATGCACGCGAATGGTTCGTCAATCAGGCTGAATTCAACGGCATCGCCAAGGCGATGATCGATTCGATGGCCAAGGAGGCCGGCGAGGACAAGAGCTTTGCGATCGTCACCTCGACTTTCACAACGCCGAACCAGGCACGCTGGATCGCCGAAATGTGGGCCTATGCGCAAAAGTGCCATCCCAAGCTGACATGGCTGGAAACGGTCGAGGCGCAGGAGGACAACAACCTGTCCTTCAACCAGGCGACGACGCTGATCAACAAGCATGGCGACAAGCTGGCGGGCCTGTTCGGCATGACTTCGGTCGCAACGCCCGCCTCCGCGGAAGCCGTCACCAAGGCCAAGCTCTGCGGCAAGGTCGCGGTGGTCGGTCTCGCCACGCCCAACGCGATGAAGCCGTATGTCAATGCGGACTGCGTCAAGTCGGTCGTGCTGTGGAATCCGGTCGATCTCGGCTATGCCGCGACCTATGTGGTGCGCGCCGTGGTCGACGGCAGCCTGAAGCCGGGCGCGACCTCCGTCGAAGCGGGCAAGCTCGGCAAGCTGAACGTGGTCAATGGCAGCGAGATCCTGCTTGGCTCGCCCTTCATCTTCACCAAGCAGAACATCAAGGACTTCGATTTCTGATCTGAACGCCTCGCCCGGCCGCCGAGCGCGGTCGGGCGAGGCTGGTTGCCGAGATGCTCCACCCGCCTTGAGTTGACGATGAGCCAGACGGTCGCAGTCCTCGACATCGGCAAGACCAACATCAAGCTTGTCTTGTTCGATCGCGGCCGGCTGCTCTGGGAAAAGTCGGCGCCCAATCGCATTCGGTCGGGGCCGCCATATCCGCACGAAGACGTCGAGAGTGCATGGAGCTTCTTCCTCGATGCGCTTCGTGAAGCCGCAAGCACACATCAGATCAATGCGATTGTTCCGACCGCGCATGGCGCTGCCGGCGCTTTGATCGGCGAGGGCGAACTCGCCGCGCCGGTCATGGACTACGAATTCACTGACATGGACGCGATCGAGGCCGACTATGCCGCCCTGCGCCCGCCCTTTTCGGAGACTCTTTCGCCGAAGCTGCCGGCCGGCCTCAATCTCGGCCGCCAGCTCGCCTACCAGAAATGGCGCTGTCCGGACCTCTTCGCCAAGGCGAGGCATTTCGTCGGCTATCCACAATATTGGGCCTGGCGCCTGAGCGGCGTCGCCATCTCCGAAGTCACCACGATCGGTGCTCATACGGATCTCTGGGCGCCGCGGCGAGGGCAGGTTTCGAGCCTCGTCAGAGCTCTTGGCATCGACCGTCTGCTGCCGCCGATGCGCCGCGCCTTTGATCCTCTCGGTCCGATCAAACCCGAAATCGCCGCCGCATGCGGGCTCGCGTCTGACACGCCGATCTTTTGCGGTATCCACGATTCCAACGCTTCACTTCTGCCCTACCTCGTCTCACGCCAGGCGCCGTTCACCGTGCTGTCGACCGGAACCTGGGTCATCCTGATGAGCGTGGGTCTTTCGCTCGATCAGCTCGATCCTCGCGACGACACGCTCGCCAATGTCGACGCGCTGGGCCGCCCGATCGCCTGCGGACGCTTCATGGGTGGACGCGAATACGCCGTCATCGCGGAGAGCGGCGGCAACGCGGACATCGACACGATCGAGCGCGTCATCGCCTCCGGCGCGATGGCCCTGCCCTGCTTCTCCGGCCAGGGCGGACCTTATGCGACGACCGCGGGCGTGGTCCGCGGTGAAGTCGCAGCGCAGGATCGGGCCGCACTTGCGACGCTATATTGCGCGCTCGTCAGCGATCTGATGCTGACACGCATGGGAGCGGCCATCGGGGACCTCATCATCGAAGGAACTTTCGCTCGCAATCTTCTCTTCTGTCAGACGCTCGGTACGCTGCGCCCGTCGCAGCATGTCTTTGCGGCGGAGGACGCCTCAGGCACGGCACGCGGGGCGGCAATGCTTGCGCAATGGCCCCCTTCTTACCGGATGGCGGAGCCGGCCCCTGTCGCTCCGATTCCGATGTCCGGCCTCGATGCTTATCGTAAGGCCTGGACGGCAACAGTCGACTTGATCGCTCGGTGAGCCAGCACCGAACCGGTGATCAGCGCTCGCGTCAAATCGAAAACGGAACCAACACGCTGATTCGTGCCTTGAAGATCAAGGAGGATCAAGATGATCCATCACGTCTCGGTAGGCACAAACGACGTTGGCCGCGCGAAGGCATTTTACGACCCGCTCATGCGGCTGATCGGCTTTCGCCTCATCAAGGTCTCGCCGACGGCAGTTCACTATGGCGCCTCCGACATCGCCTTCAGCCTCGAAACGCCGATCGACGGCCACCCGGCATCTGCAGGCAATGGAGTGCACATCGCCTTTCAAGCGCCCGACCGGGACACCGTCAGGCGCTTCCACCAGATCGCCCTCGCCCAGGGCGGAGCCGACGAAGGCGCACCCGGAATACGGGCGAACTACAACGCGAATTATTTCGGCGCATTCGTCCGTGATCCTGACGGCAACAAGATCGAGGCTGTCACCTATACCGCCAGGGAGAGCTTCGATTTGTTGGCGACTTCGACAGATTCTCCGAAAAAGGATGCCGCTCCCTAACAAATGATAAGGCAGCGCGATGGCGCAGGTTTTGGTTGGCACGTCCGGCTGGCACTACGATTCCTGGCGGGGTCCGTTCTTTCCGGACGGCCTGCCGCTGAAGCAGCAGCTGCGTTACTACGCCAGCCAGTTCGCGACCACGGAGCTGAATGGAGTATTCTACCGAACGCCGACACCCGAGGCGGTCGAAGCCTGGCGCGAACAGACCGGCCGTGACTTCGTGTTCGCCTGGAAGGCGTCCAAATTCATCACGCATTGGAAGCGCCTGACCGATCGCTCGCAAAACAGTCTGGAGCTGCTGGAAGACCGCATGTCATTGCTGCGCGGCAAGGCAGGACCGATCCTTTTTCAACTGCCACCGCAGTTCGAAGCGAACGCCGACAGGCTCGGCTCCTTCTTCAAGCTGTTGTCGCGGAAACGCCGCTACAGCTTCGAATTTCGTCACCCGAGCTGGTATCAGCCCCGCATCCTGCGAATGCTGGCTGACGAAAACATGTCGCTCTGCCTGTCGGACCACCACGATGCGCCCGCACCCTGGAAGCGCACGGCAGATTTCGTCTATGTGCGCGGCCACGGCCCGAGCGGACGCTATCACGGCCACTATACCGGGCCGATGCTGGCGCAATGGGCGCGCCGCATCAAATCCTGGAAGCGGCAAGGCTGCGATGTCTACGTCTATTTCGACAATGACCAGAAGAGCGCCGCGCCTGCCGACGCACTGAAGCTGAAGGCGCTGCTCTAGCGTCAGGGCCCGCCGGCAACGGAGCCTGCGATCACCATGACAAGCTCGGCAAGGTCGATCTTTCCATTGACGACCAGTTCCTCCGAAGACCCCTCGACCTTCAGCGCGTGCGGCCGGTTGGCCGCCTGACGCTTGAGTTCGCCGATGATGGATTCCTTGAGTTTCTCTTCGAGCATCCGTCCTCTCCAACTTTTATTTGGGGTTCGGGTCTTCAAGACCGGCGCCCGGCTCTCCAAACTGCCCGTTCCGCGCAAGCCGGACGGCATTGCCGAGCGCACGTGCCGCATTCAAAACCTCCCGCTGAAACGCATGGTCTTCATCCAGCTCGTGATGCGAGGTGGCATATTGCTCCATGTAGCCAACATAGCCGTCGAGCTCGCCGAAGCGGCCCGCGGAGATCAGGTGCATGTCGGTCAGCCAATCCGATAATGTTCGGCGCACGCCCTCGGCACCGACACTGTCGCCGTGAACGATGAGCCCGAAATGACGGCCGGCGAGATGGCGCGGATAGGGCCAGCCCTTCAGCTCGATGGCCTTGGCCTCGACGGCCTTCTTGCCGTGCGTCGATGTCGGGTCGGGGTTACCGCCATCGGCGCAGACCAGGCGATCCATCATCGCCTTGAGGCCGCCCGGCGCATGATACCAGTTCACCGGCGTCACGATCAGGATGCCGTGGGCCGCGACCCAGAGCGGATAGATCTCGTTCATCCAGTCGTCGGTCTGACCCAGCGAATAATTTGGATAGCAGCTGCAGGGCCAGTGGCACAACGGCATCGCGGTGGAGACGCAGGACTTGCAGGGATGAATGGACTTGCCGAACTCCGATGTCAGACGGGACAGATCCAGGATGTCGACAGCAAAGCCCATCTCGATAAAGACAGGCTCCGCGAGCTTGACCATGCGCCAGGTCTTTGACATCTCGCCGGGACAGGTATGCTCGCTGCGCGCCGAGCCGTTGATGACGAGGATACGCGGCACAGCGCTGGCGTCGTCGTGTCGGCGCTGCGCCTTCAGGATCGCGTCACGCGCCGCCAGCCAGTCGACGGCGAGATCATAGTCGGCATCAGCAAAGCCAGGGCCAGCCTTACGAGTCACCGGCGCTTTGCGCGAATGGCTGTAAGCATCCCAGGCAGCGCCGACGATCGCATCGAGCTCCCGCTCAAGCGGAGCAAAGACAGGATCGACGAACCGGCTCCTGTAACGGCTTTCGAACTCCTCACGCGACAGCTTGACGGGCGGCATCCCCTTGCGAACGTCCGGTTCCGCCATGCTGGCTCCTTGCGAAGATGGGTGTGATCGGCCCAACCCGAGAGGGCCCCATGCGGTTCCTACCTTCGCCAATCCACCCCACACTCAGGACTCGCGTTCGCGTTCTCGCGGCGCAGCGCGCCCGAGCTTTGTTTCATCGCCTTAACCCTCAATGAAAGAGGGTGCAGGGAAGGCCGGGTGCCCGACTGGCACCCGCGGTCCACTGTGCGATAGTCTGCGCTACAAGAGGCTGCACAGCGGCATACAGGTGAAGCCGCAACATCCGGCCTTCCCTGCGCAGTGGTTTGACGGCTTATGTCGTGATCTCCCCGGGGAGCGATGCACTATTGCCCCCGTCGTCTCGCAGATGACTGAGGTGCACGTCCGGTTGGACATCGCACCTCACCACGAGCCTTGGCGCACAGGCTCCGGGCGCCAGGACCACACGATTTTGCCGTACGCAGGAACCACACCGGTCGTTTGCGCGATGGTTTCGCTCACGGTTGCCCGCCCTGCAAAGCCTGATCGCGCCGATGTGACCCACGCCCACCGCCGTCCGGCCCGCGTCGTGACGATCGCGATACGCCCCTCTTCCATGGGCCGGGTTGCGACGACACATACGCCATTTCCGAATTTCGGTAAAGCGGAATATATTTGCCGACGGATATTGCCCCACGCCTTGCGTGTTTTGCCCGACGGGCAGCGCAAGGTGTTGTAGCCCAAGACATCGAACCAAAACCGCCTGATGGCGTTAACCCCGGCACCGCCGGGTGACAACCGGACACAACAGGGACCGATGGACGTGGCGCATTTTTTCCGGTTTCTGCCCACGACATCAACGCATCGGTACGCGCTGACATCTAACCTGTTCCCGGCGCGTGCAGCCTTCCCGCCGCACGCACCAGCCTTCCTTCCTACTGCTTTGCCGTGCCTGGCTCGGCCATCTTGCGATGCTGCCGCGCCAGCATCTCGTTCGGCGTGACATTGGCGACCGTCGTCTGAATCTTGTTCTTCATGCCGGTGACGATATCGGACTCGCCGCGCAGCATCGCGTCGAAGCCTGCTTTCGCGACCTCATGCGCGTCGTCCTTCTCCTCGGTGCCGACCTTGGTATCCATCATGTCGGCGCGCCGGAAGAATTCGGTCTCGGTCGCACCGGGCATCAGGCAGGTGACGGTAATGCCGCTGTCACGCAGTTCCTCGCGCAATGCGAAAGAGAAAGAATCGAGGAACGCCTTGGTGCCGTTGTAGACGGCCTGAAAGCTGCCGGGCATGAAGCCGGCGATCGAGCCGGTGATCAGGATGCGCCCGGAACCTCGTCGCAGCATCTCGTTGCCGGCGCGATGGATCAAATAGAGGGTACCGGTGAGATTGGTATCGATGACGCGCCTGACGCGCGTGAAATCCTGATCAAGGAACGCTTTGCCGAGGCCGACGCCGGCGTTGGCCAAGAGCGCGTCGATCGGACGGTCGCCGACCGCGGCGCAGAGCTTGTCGACGCCTTCCGTCGTGGCGAGATCGGCCTCGACCGCCTCCACGCTGGCACCGCTGTTGCGGAGTTCGGTGGCGGCCTGCTGGATAGCCGGCTCGTTCGCGGCAATGACGAGGTCGAAGCCGTCTTCAGCACAGCATCTGGCGAGTTCCAGGCCGATACCGGTGGAGGCCCCGGTGGCGACGGCGAGTTGGTTGGCGGGCATGGGCGGATGTCCTTGAGGTTGAGGTGATGACGCCCAATCGCTCCGCCACCCCCTCGTTCCTATCGGCACGCAAGCCAGCCGGTTACAGAATTTGCGCGCCCGATAGCAACCATCGTTCCATCCTGGACTTAGATGCCTCGTAGCTCAGGCGGAGCACGATTCAGGCGGAGCACGGACATGAAGGCGCTGGTTTGGCACGGCAAGGAGGACATCAGGTGCGACACGGTCACCGACCCTGAAATCCAGGATCCGCGCGATGCGATCATCAAGGTCACCAGCTGCGCGATCTGCGGCTCAGATCTCCACCTCTTTCACAACTACATCCCCGGGATGATGCCGGGCGACATCATGGGCCATGAGACCATGGGCGAAGTGGTCGAGGTCGGCGCCGGCGTCGACGGCAAGCTGAAGAAGGGCGATCGCATCGTCGTTCCCTTCACGATCATTTGCGGGGAATGCGAGCAGTGCAAGCGCGGTAATTTCTCGGTCTGCGAGACCACCAATCGCAAGCGCCATCTCGCCGACAAGGCGTTCGGACATGCGACCGCCGGCCTGTTCGGCTACACCCATCTGACCGGCGGCTATCCTGGCGGCCAAGCCGAGTATCTGCGCGTTCCCTTCGCCGACGCCACTCACATCAAGGTTCCCGCCGGCATCCCTGATGAGCAGCTGCTGTTTCTCAGCGATATCTTCCCGACCGGCTGGCAGGCAGCCGTGCAATGCGACATCGTGCCGACCGACACGGTTGCGATCTGGGGCTGCGGGCCCGTGGGCCAGATGGCCATCCGGAGCGCGATGCTGCTAGGCGCCAATCAGGTCATTGCGATCGACTGCCTGCCGGAACGGCTGAGCATGGCCGAGGCAGCCGGCGCCACCACGATCAATTTTGAGACCGAGAGCGTGCTGGAACGGCTGAAGGAGCTCACTGACGGCAAGGGTCCGGAAAAATGCATCGACTGCGTCGGCATGGAAGCGCATGTGATGGCCTCCCTGCCCGACACCGTGCTCGATCGCGCCAAGCAGATCGTGATGCTGGAGAGCGACCGGCCGCACGTGCTGCGCGAGATGATCTATGTCTGCCGGCCCGGCGGCATCATCTCGGTACCCGGCGTCTACAGCGGTTTTTCCGACATGCTGCCGATGGGCGCCTTCATGAACAAGGGGCTGACGATGCGGACCGGCCAGACCCACGTCAACCGCTGGACCGACGATTTACTCCGTCGCATCGAGGAGGGCGAGATCGATCCGTCCTTCGTCATCACCCACACCGTGCCGCTCAACCAAGGTCCCGAGATGTACCAGCTGTTCCGAGACAAGCGGGATTCCTGCGTCAAGGTCGTGCTGAAGCCCTGAAGGAGCCATCATGTTTCATTTCTCCAATATCGTGCGCTCCAAGGGTGATCCGACGATCGTCGAGAGCGGACCCAGCCTGAAGCGGCCGCAAGACCAGCTGGCACGCGCGCTTGGCTGGTTCAGCCTCGGCCTCGGCGTCGTGGAGCTGCTGGCGCCGCGGCGGGTCACGGAAACGCTGGGCATGGAGGGCAGCGAGACCATGGTTCGCGCCTTCGGCGTCCGCGAGATCGTAGCTGGGATCATGTCGCTGTCCGTCGAGAAGAATGCCGGCCTCTGGGCCCGAGTCGGCGGCGACGGCCTCGATGCAGCCGCATTGCTCTCCGGCCTGACATCCGACAATCCCAAGAAGGGCAACATCGCGCTGGCGTTGCTGATGGTCGGCGGCATCGCCATGCTCGACTATCGCGCAGCACAGCATACCAAGCCGCGGCGACCGCCGCGCGATGCAAAACGCAAGCTCTATCCCGGCCGCAGCGGCTTCCCGAAAGGAGTGAAGGCGGCGAAGGATCGTGCGAAGGACATGATCCAGCACGCAACGGCCGGTGTCACTTCCTGACGAGCCTGGCCCAGGGCGGCGGCGACGCTCACGCTGGATCGCCGCCGTCGCGCTCGGACTGATCAGCAGCAGCTTCTCGACGATCGTCAGCCAGCTCTTCGCCGCTCGCATCGGACGTGACGCAGCCGTCGACTGGATGACCGTTGCGGCCATTCCGGCGCGCGACTGGGCGATCGGCGCCGAGCCGAGCTGGAGTGCGATCGTCACCGGCATCGCCTTCCATCAATGGGCAGATTTCTCGTGGGCGGTGTTCTTCTTTGGTGTGCTCGGGCGCTGGACCGCGAACCTGCGACCCCAGACAATCCTGCTGCTGGCCTTGCCCTGGGCGGTGTTCACTTCGAGCATGGAATGGTTCGTGCTGGTGCCGCTGTTTCCGTTCTGGCAGCCGCTCTTCAGCCTTCAGCAACCCTACTGGATCGGCCTGCTCG
Source organism: Bradyrhizobium sp. BR 10261 (assembly GCF_019455395.1). Classification (NCBI taxonomy): domain Bacteria; kingdom Pseudomonadati; phylum Pseudomonadota; class Alphaproteobacteria; order Hyphomicrobiales; family Nitrobacteraceae; genus Bradyrhizobium; species Bradyrhizobium sp. BR 10261. The sequence goes on along the minus strand of NZ_JACOFQ010000009.1, from coordinate 214,885 downwards.
TTCATGGCTCTTCGGCCGTGATGTATCCGCTGTTCGCCAGGTTGCGCTGGCGCCGTGGCCAGGCACCGGCGCAGGTCGTCGCCTTCACCAATGCATGGGGCGCGGGCGCCGTGTCGGTCATCGTACTGTTGGGGACTATCGCCCTGTTCGGCAGCGGTGGCTACGAGATGCCATGGCGGGGACACGACAGGGAGGCGGACCAGACCTATCTCCGACACATGACGACGCATCATGAGCAGGGCGTCGGGCTGGCTCGGTTCGCCGCCGCCCATGCCCGCGATCAGCATCTGCGCAAGCTGGCCATGCTGATGGTCGCGAGCCAGACCGGCGAGATCAGGATTTTCGCGCATTGGTGGCTGAGCTGGTTCGATACGGATATCCCCGATTGCACCGCCGAGGAGCGCGCCGCCATGCCTGGCTTCCTGACGCCGGTCGAGATGCGGCTGGTCAAGCTTGCCCCGCCTGATCAGTTCGATGCTGTTTTCGTCGAGATGATGAGCCGGCACCACCGCGGAGCGGTGAAGATGGCGGACCAGATGTGGCACAGCGGTGGCGATCCGCGCCTGCGCGTGATGGCCCATGCCATCCGCCACGAGCAGCAGGGCGAGATCGCGTTGATGCAGGGAATGAGCGGCCTTGACGCGGTCGTCATTGCGACGCGGAACATGCTGGGAGACAATGTCAATTGATCGCGAGGCGTCATCACTCGCGCCAGAGCTCCATCAGCTCCTCGCTGGTCACCAGATCGACCTGGCCGTGAAACCGCGTGCGGTACATCGTCATCAGCGCGTCGTGGCCGACATCGGACGAGCTGCACAACGCGTCCTCCACGAGGACGACCCTGAAACCAATGTCGACGGCGCTCAGAACCGTCGACAACACGCAGACATCGGTCTCCGCGCCGGTGACGACGACGGTCCCGACGCCCTTTTCTACCAGTAGACTTGCCAGGGCCGGATTGCTGAAGGCGGAATAGGCCGGTTTGTCGATGATGCGAACCGGAGGAACGTAGCGGGCCAACGCCGGCACGAGGTCGAGAGCGGATGACGGAAGATGGTTTCGCGTTGCCTGGTGCCAGCGCCGAAAATAATTCTGCCACTGCCCTGGACGATCCTCCGGCACCTTCGGCGTGATGAAGCGTGTAAAGATGGTGCGGGCCTGGTAGCGCGACACGATCGAGACGATCGTCGGCAGAACCCGCTCCATCCAGGGCGTGGCCCAAAGACCACCCGGGGCGAAGATATTCTGCATGTCGATGCAGAGATGGACTGCATCCCGGATTTCGGTGACGTCCGACTTGCTGTCCCTCATCGTCCTCCACCGTCGCCATCCCGCGACATTCTGGCCGGCGTTCGCGCATCCGTACTAGGAACCTGCCCGGGGGCGAGGCGTTCCAAAGCAACATTCTAAAAGGAGACATCGAATATGGGCTTCTTTACCAGGGACATTAAGTCGATGGAGGATCTGCTGATGCACGGCCTCCAGGACATCTATTATGCCGAGCAACAGATTCTGAAAGCGCTTCCCAAGATGATCGACAAGGCCACCAACCGCGACCTCGTTGCGGGTTTGAAAGCGCATCTGGAGGAGACCAACAAGCAGGTCGAGCGGCTCGACAAGGTGTTTGCCAAGCTCGGCAAGCAGCCGAGCGGCACCGACTGCCCGGCCATCGACGGCCTCATCAAGGAAGCCGACGAGACCGCCGGCGAGATCGAGGACAAGGCGGTTCTCGATGCGGCGATCGTCGCCAACGCGCAGGCCGTCGAGCACTACGAAATGTGCCGATACGGCACGCTGATCGCCTGGGCAGAGGAGCTCGGCCACGACGAGATCGTGCGGTTCCTCACCACCAATTTGAACGAGGAAAAGGCCGCAAACACCAAGCTCAATACGGTGGCGATGCGGAAGGGCGTGAACGCGAAGGCATCGAGTGCCGCGTGATAGCCCGCGCCAGACAAGGTGCCGTAAGACTGGTTGCGTGGCGGGCACTCGCCCTCGGCGTTGCGATCGCGACCACCCTGCTCTCCACCGGTCGAAGCGCCATCACAGCTCTTCGAGGCGGCGCCAGCCGTGCAGGACGCGCCGCTCTTGCGAGGTGAATGCGAAGAAGCAGCCGCCTCCGGCGAGCTGATCATGGACGCGATCAATCGCCAAACCGGCGTAATGGCAATACAAGAGAGTGCCGACGCCACCATGGCCGACAAAGAGCACGTCGCCCGGCGTGCCGCGGGCCAACACATGCTCGACCTCGCCGACGATGCGCAGCTGGGCGTCAACCGCGCGTTCCCAGCCGCGAATGCTGATGTGGGGTTGTCCGAAGAACTGATTGGCCGTCGCCTCGAACTCGTCGGGGAGGAGGAAGCCCGTGGCCGATCGGTCGTTCTCGTGCATCGCCTCGCGCACCTCCACGTCGATACCCAGTTTTGCCGCGATGATCTCGGCGGTCTCGATCGCCTTCCGCTCTCCGCTGGAGATGACCTGCCTGGTTCCCGACAGCCGCCCCGTGGCCGTCACGGTTTCCGTACGCGCTCTGCCAATCTGGCTCAGGCCCCAATCCGGAACCGGAATTGACGGATCGATCGTCACCTGAGGATGGGTCAAATAGCGTACGACATTCGTCATGGATGAACGATCGCCTTACTTGCTTGCAGTCGGCATCGCATCACCTCCAAAGTGCCTATGTCGCAACACGCAGGCCAGAAGCATCGAAGAGGTGGACATCGGGACCCGCAGCAACGAGTGTCACCGTCTCGCCCGGCGCCGGCGTCTGGCGACCGCGGACCTCCGCAACGAACATCTTGCCGTCGGCGCGGCGCAGATAGGCGAAGGAGGCCTCGCCGAGCCGCTCGACCAGTTCGACGACGCCTTCGGCGACGAATGCACCGGCCTCGCCCCGGACAAGATGCTCCGGGCGGACGCCGACCGTCAGCCTGTCGCCGACCTTCAGCGATGCCGCGGGAATGTCGATGGTGCGAAATGCTGCACCCGTCACGCGCGCACGTCCGCCCTCGATGCCCTTGACCTCACCCTCGAAGAAATTCATCGCGGGCGAGCCGATGAAGCCGGCAACGAACAGATTGGCGGGTTCATAATAGAGGTCGAGTGGTTTGCCGACCTGCTCGATGCAGCCCTTGTTCATCACGACGATGCGGTCGGCAAGCGTCATCGCCTCGACCTGATCGTGCGTGACATAGACGATCGTCGATTTCAGCAGCCTGTGCAAATTCGCGATCTCGACGCGGGTGGAGACACGCAGGGCTGCGTCGAGATTGGAGAGCGGCTCGTCGAACAGGAAAACAGCGGGCTCGCGCACGATCGCACGGCCGATCGCGACACGCTGACGCTGACCGCCGGACAGATCGCGCGGATAGCGCTCGAGCAGCTCCTCAAGCCGCAGCATGCGCGCCGCCTCTGCGACGCGCCGCTCGCGTTCGGACGGCGGAACGCCGGTGAACTTCAAGCCGAACGTCATGTTCTTGCGCACATTCATGTGCGGATAGAGTGCGTAGGACTGGAACACCATCGCGATGCCGCGCTCGGCGGGAGCGAGCGTGTTGACGAGCTTGCCGGCGATGTGGATGTCGCCGCCCGATGCACCATCGAGCCCGGCAATCATCCGCAGCAGCGTCGACTTGCCGCAACCTGAAGGACCGACGAGAACGACGAATTCGCCGTCCTCGATGCTCAAATTGACGTCGTTGAGCACCGTCGTCGCGCCATAACGCTTGTTGAGTTGCTCGATGCGCAGATTGGCCATTCTGACAACCTATTTGACTGCGCCGGAGGTGAGGCCCGCGATGAGTTGGCGCGAGAGGATGACGTAGATGATGACGACAGGCAGGATCGCCATCGACAGTGCGGCGAGCACGGAATTCCAGTCGGTGATGTACTGGCCGAGAAACTGCTGCACGCCGAGCGTCACCGTATGGGTCGAATCGCTCGACGTCAGGATCAACGGAAACCACAGGTCGTTCCAGATCGGCACGATGGTGAAAACAGCGACCGTGGCGATGGCCGGCCGCAGCAGCGGGGCGACCACCTCGAAGAAGATGCGGATTTCCGGCACGCCGTCGCAGCGCGCCGCATCGCGCAGATCCTTCGGGATCTGCTGGATGAACTCGCTCAAGATGAAGATCGACATCGGCAGTCCCTGCGCGACATAGACCAGGACCAGGGCCGTCAGCGTGTCGTTGAGCCCGGCGGACCGCATCATGTTCAGGATTGCGACGGAGCCGAGCCGGATCGGCACCATGATGCCGATCGACAGGAACAGCGCCAGCGCCGTCGAACCACGGAAGCGGTACTCGGTCAGCGCCCAGGCCGCCATGGCCCCGAACAGCAGGACCAGCGCCATGCTGACGAGAGTGACGATCAGCGAATTCGAATAGTACAGGAGAATATGGGAGGAGCGGAACACCTTCTCATAGCCGATCAGGCTGAAGGTTGATGCGTCCGGCGGCGCCAGCGGGCTGCCGAAGATGGCGCTGCGCACCTTGAACGAATTCATCACGACAAGCAGGATCGGACCCACGGCCAGGAGGCTGTAGGCGATCAGGACCAGATGGACACCGATGCTCCTTGCGCGCTGATCCGTCGTCATGCCTCCTCCTCAGAAAGCGTAACGGCGGATGCGCCGCTGCACGAGGAAGAGATAGAGGCAGAGACCGAGAAGGATGATGAAGAACATCACGGTCGCGACCGCGGCGCCCATGGTCGGATTGCCGAGCTGGAGCTGATTGCCGAAGAAAGTGCGGTAGAAAAACGTGCCGAGGATGTCGGTAGCGAAATTCGGTCCCGCAAGCGCGCCCTTGACCGAGTAGATCAGGTCGAAAGCGTTGAAATTGGCGACGAAGGTCAGGACCGAGACCAGGCTGATCGTCGGCAGTACCAACGGCAGCTTGATGTGGAAGAAGATGCGGAACTGCCCGAGCCCGTCGACCCGCGCCGCATCGATCAGTTCCTCGGGGATGTTGAGCAGCGCAGCGTAGATCAACATCATCGGGATTCCGACGAACTGCCAGACTGAAATCAGCGACAGGGTGACGAGCGCGCTCGATTCGAGCCCCAGCCAGGGAGCAAAGAGCGAGCCCAGTCCGACCGCCTTCAAGGCGCCGGCGGCGACGCCCCAGAGCGGCGAAAGGATCAAATTCCAGGAGAAGCCGACAATGACGACCGACAGCATCGTCGGGAGAAACATCACGGTGCGATAAAAGCCCTTGAGCCTCACACCCGGCAGGCTGAGCAATCCCGCGAGCGCAATACCGACCGGATTCTGCACGCACATATGCACGATGAAGAAGATCAGGTTGTTGCCGAGCGCATTCCAGAATGGCTTCGACCAGAGCGCATCGCCGAGCAGCGTTTGGAAGTTGGCGAGGCCGACGAAAGCTCGGGCTCCGGACGGATCGCTGGTGTAGGTGGACAGCGCCATCGTCGCGACGAGCGGATAGATCGAAAACAGTGTATAGATCACGACCGCAGGCCCGAGAAAGAACAACAGAAGGCCCGCGAGCTTTGCGCGAGGCATCTGGGCCGTGACATGCGAGACCGGTTCAGCCATGACGGGAAAAGAACAAACCTGACATGCGTTATCGCCGCTGTGTGCTCGTGCCTTCTCCTGGCAGAGCGTGCAGCAACTATCGACCAAGAACAGTCCCTCTCCCCGCGAGAGCGGAGAGAGGGAGACCTCATATCACTTGGCGGGCTTGTACCACTTGTCGAGACCATCCTGGAGCTGCTTGCCGGCAGCTTCGGGCGTCAGCTTGCCGTTGACCACCTGCGCGGACACGTTCCAGAGCTCGTTTTCGAGATTCGGCGTACCGCGCGACAGGATCTGATACGAATTGCGGATCGTCGACTTGCAGGTCTGGCGCCATCCGACCATCGTCGCAGCGACGTCGTCCTCGACCTTCACCGGAGTCTTGCCGAGGGGAAAGAAGCCGGGAAGCGCGTTGGCGTAGATCGTTGCGAATTCCGGCGTCGTCAGCCATTCCAGGAATTTCTTGGCATCCTCCTTGTTCTTCGAGGCTGCGTTGATGCCCATCGCGATGTCGGTGTGATCGGAGATATAGCAATCCGTGGTGCCGGCCGGCTGCGGCGGCGGGAATGCACCCATGGCGAATTTCGCCTGGCCGCGGAATGTCGAGATGTCCCACGAGCCGGCGGCATAGATCGCGCCCTTGCCGAGCGAGAACAGGTTCTGACTGTCGGCGTAGGTTTGCGCCTGGAAGCCCGACCCGAGGTAGGGCGCCCAGCTTGCGATCTCCTTGAAGACCGCGACATATTGCGGATCGGTGAGCTTCTCCTTGCCGGCAATCAGATTGGCCCTGCCCGTCTCGCCTTTCCAATAGTCGGGGCCGATGTTCTGGAAGCCCATGGTCGCGGCCTCCCACTGGTCGGCCGTGCCCATCACCAGCGGGACATAGGTCCCGTCCTTCTTGAACTTCTCGAGCACGGCGTGGAATTCGTCGAGCGTCTTCGGCTCTGATACGCCGAGCTTGGCGAAGGCTTCCTTGTTGTAGATGAACCCGGCGATGACGGAGGCGATCGGAACACAGAAGGTGGTCTTGCCGTCGTCGGTCTGCCATGAAGCCTTTGCGACGTCGGAGAAATTGTCCATGCCCTTGATGCCGTCGACGGCATCGAGCTGATGCTTCTGGTAGAGCGCGAGCGAAGCATCGAACGGGCGGCAGGTGATGAGGTCGCCGGCGGTGCCGCCATCGAGCCGCGCGTTGAGGGCGGCGTTGTATTCCTTGGGCGCCGAGGGCGCGAATTCGACCTTGATGTCGGGATAGTGCTTGTTGAAGGCGGGAATGATCTTGGAGTTCCAGATGTCGGCGTCGTCATTGCGCCAGCTCTCGATCTTCAATGAGCCCGCCTCGGCCGATGCCAGCCCCGCGAGCAACGCCAACGCGGCAACCTCAGCTCCCAATCCGGCCTTGAATGTCCGTCTCATGCTACGCTCCCTTGTTCGGGCCTTCGCCCTTGATTCCGCTACCCCTTGCGCGGCGCAAGGCGTCGTCGATGCGGCCTCCCGCAACCGCGAGCCAGTTGACGGCTTCGCTCATGCTGGGGATTCCGCAGGCAATCAACACCGCCGGCTTGACGTCGCCGCCGGCCTCACGCAACGCCGCTGCCGCCTTGGCATCGCTGACGTCAGCGATCGCGGCCACGATCCCGCGCGCCCGCTCGCGCAACTTCGCGTTATCCGCCTTCAGATTGACCATCAGCCCTTGATGAATGTGACCGAGCTCAAGTCCCATCAAGGATGAGAGCATGCCGAGCGCGGCCTTCTGCGCGGCTCCGGCCGCGAGCCGTGTCGACCCGCGCAGCGCCTCCTCCCCGCTTTCGAGCAGGATCGAGGCGTCGGCGACAACGAGCAATGGCGAGACCGGACGGTGCGCGATGCCAATCACGAAGGCGCCGCGGCGACGCGCCTCTGTGGCCGCGGCCACAGTGAACGGCGTCGAGCCGCTCGCCGACACGGCGATCACGGCGTCGCGGGAGAGATCGCCAAGCTCTGCTATCGAACGCTCACCGGCTGCAGCATCGTCCTCGGCCGGGCCGTCGATGCGAAATGGCTCGGCGGTCCCGCCGGGCAGGACAATGGCGATCCGGTTCTGATCAAGACCGAACGTCCCGGGAAGCTCGGCGGCATCTTCGGCCGCCACAAGGCCCGACGACCCCGCGCCGGCATAGACCAGACGTCCACCCGCTCGCCAAATGGCGGCGAGCCGAAGGGCCGCAGTGCGGATGTCACCGGAGACAGAAGCGACCGAAGCAATCGCGCGGCGGTAGGAGGCCAGCATCGCGTCGGCAAACATCGCCTCATCTGAGGTCACGACATCGATGGTGTCGCCGCACCTCTCTCCGCCCGTGTCCAAGTTCGGCAGTACCGACATCGTGAATACCAATGGTAGATACCTCTTGTATTCGTTTTAGACACGTGACATACCACTTGTCTAGAGGCGTTAAGAATTTTTTTAGGAGGCCCCTTGGAGACAGCCCGGTTCTTTCTCGGAGTAGACGGCGGCGCCACCCGTTGCCGCGCGAGACTGCGGGACTCGTCAGGCCTCGAGCTCGGGCGCGCCGTAGGGCCGGCTTCGAACATCTATCTCGACTTCGACGAGGCGATGCAGGTCGTGCGCGACACCATCGAATCCGCGATCGGTGCCGGCACGCCGCGGCAGGAGATCGCGGTCGGTCTCAGCCTTGCCGGGCTTTCGGACGACAATGAAGCGAAGCGTGTCTCCGCCGCCCTGCCCGGCTTCGCGCGCATCGTCGCCGTCAATGATGCGGTCGCTGCCTGCGTCGGAGCCAACGGCGTCGGCGATGGTGGCCTGATCATCGCGGGCACGGGCTCGGCGGGCATCGCGCGTGTCGGAGCGCAAACGACGATCATCGGCGGACGCGGCTTCTGGCTCGGCGACGACGGATCAGCCGCGCGCCTCGGCGAATCCGCGCTTCGCGCGACGCTGCGCGCGATCGACGGCCTGGAGCCGATGAGCGGCCTCGCACAGGCGCTCGGTCGACATTTTGGTGACGATCCGTTGCGGATGAGCCGCTGGGCGGCGGAAGCCAGACCTCGCGACTACGGTGCCTTCGCGCCCCAGATCCTTGACGTCGCCAGGTCCGGAGACATGCGCGCGCGCGAAATCGTCGGGGAAGCAGCCTCCGCGATCGCGGCACTCGCGAACGCGCTGAACGCGCTCGGCGCCGAGCGCATTGCGCTGGCGGGCGGTTTCGGCGAGCCGTTGCGCCCGTTCCTGCCGCCCGATGTGGCCAAGCGCCTCGCCCAACCGCGGCGCGACGCGGTCGACGGCGCAATCCTTCTCGCCGGCGGAACGCTCGCGGAGGACGCGGCATGACCCTGACGGTCGAGACTGCGCCGGGCCAGAAGCTCTATCGTGCCGTGGTCGATGCGCTTCGGCGCGAGATCGAGACCGGGCGTTTTGCGGAGACGCAGCTGCTTCCGGCCGAACGCGTGTTGTGCGAGCTGCTCGAGGTGTCGCGCACCACGCTGCGAAAGGCGATCGCCGATCTGATCGCCGAAGGCGTGCTGTTTCACCGCCACGGCGCCGGCACCTTCATCCATCGCGCAACGCCGCGGGTCGAACAACCCTCCTCGCGCCTGACCAGCTTCACCGAAGACATGCGGCTGCGCGGATTGGAGGCGAGCTCGCGCGAACTCGAACGCGGCGTATTCCTGCCGACGCCGGAAGAGGCGATGATGCTTGGCGTACGGCCGAACGATCGCGTGTTCCGGCTCGGACGCCTGCGCCTGGCCGACGGTTCGCCCATGGCCATCGAACGCGCCGCCGTGCCGATACGTTTTCTTCCTGAACAGGATAAGGTCGGCGACTCGCTCTACGAGGCGCTCTCCGCGGGGGGATTCAAGCCGACCCGAGGCCTGCAGCGCTTGCGTGCGACCCTGCTCGATCCTGCCGATGCCAAGCTGCTTGGCGTCGCGCCTGACAGTCCCGCGCTCTACATCCAACGCATTGCCTACCTCGCCGACGGAGCCTGCGTCGAGTTCACGAAATCCTGGTACCGCGCCGACGCCTATGATTTCGTCTCCGAACTCACGCTGTCGCCACCGGCTCGAAAGGCGCAGCGATGACGACATACATGCTTCAGGAGATCGGCGAGGCAGGTGAAGCGGCTGCGCGCCAGCTTGGTGAGAATGCGGAACGGCTTGCTGACGTCGGGGCGCGCCTGCGTGCCCTCGATCCGCCGCTCGTCGTAACCATCGGCCGCGGCTCGTCGGATTGCTGCGCGCTCTATCTGAAATATCTCGTCGAGATCCTTTCGGGGGTGCCTTGCGCCTCGATCGGTCCCTCGATTGCGACGCTTTATCGGACACCGATGCGGCTCAAGGGCAGCGTTTCCGTCGCGATCTCGCAGTCGGGGCGTAGCCCTGACATCGTGGAAATGCAGCGTGCCGCACGCAGCGGCGGTGCGCTGGCCCTCGCATTGGTCAACGACGTGGCTTCGCCACTCGCGCAAGAGGCCGAATTCCTGCTGCCGCTCGGCGCCGGCACGGAGCGCTCCGTCGCCGCGACCAAATCGATGGTGGCCGGTCTCGTCGCGGGAGCAAGCCTCGTCGCGGCCTGGCGCGAGGATCGGCAGCTCGCCGACGCCCTCGCCGGCCTGCCGGACGTTCTCCGCAGCCAAACAACGCCGCCGCCCGCGATGATGCTGGAGAGACTCGCAGATGCCCGCAGCGCTTTCGTGCTCGGTCGCGGCGCGACGCTTGCGATCGCCGCGGAAGCGGCACTCAAGCTCAAGGAGACGTGCGCGATTCACGCCGAGGCCTACTCGGCGGCCGAGGTGCTGCACGGTCCGGCCGAGCTTGTGACTTCGGGCTTTCCGGTCATCGCCTTCCTGCCGTCCGATCCGGCGCGCGAAGGCATGCTGCCGACGCTCACGGCGCTGGCCGACGCCGGCGCGACGGTGATCGCAATCGAAGCAGGCGGCGACGACGGACCGGATCGTCTCGCGACCCCACGGGTCGAGGCGCCGCTGTTGGAACCCATCGTCATGATCCACCGTTTCTACCGGCTCGCCGAAGCGCTTTCGCTCCGGCTCGGGCGCGATCCCGACCGGCCGCGCAATCTGCGCAAGGTAACGGAGACCGTCTGATGATCGTTCTGTCCGGCGCGCGCATCTTCGATGGCGAACGCTTTCTCGATGACCACGCGCTCGTCATCGAAGGCGCGCACATTGCCGCAATCGTTCCCCACTCCGAGAAACCTGACGGCGCCGTGCAGGATCTCGGCGGCGGGCTGCTTGCGCCCGGCTATGTCGACGTTCAAGTCAATGGCGGCGGCGGCATCCTGTTCAACGAGGAGCCGACGCCCGAAGGCATCGCCCGCATCGCAGCCGCGCATCGCAATCATGGCACCGTCGGGTTGTTGCCGACGCTGGTAACAGACGCGCCGCAGGTGATGGACGCGGCAATCGCTGCGACGCGCGAGGCGCGGCGTCTGACCCCTGCCACGCTCGGCATTCACCTGGAAGGGCCATTCCTGGATCCGCGCCGCAAGGGTGCGCATGAGCTCAGCTACATCCGCGACCTCGGGCGCGACGATGTCGCGACGATTGCAAAAGCCGATTGCGGCGCAGTCATGCTGACGCTCGCGCCCAACAGGGTCGGAACCGAGAGTATCGCCGAGCTCGCGCGGCAGGGCGTGCTCGTCTCGCTGGGCCATTCCGACGCGAGCTACGAGGAGGCGCGAAGGGCCGTGGCGGCAGGCGCGCGCGCGTTCACCCATTTGTTCAACGCGATGAGCCCGCCGACGGGGCGCGAGCCGGGCATGGTCGGCGCAGCGCTCGATCTCGACGATGTGTTCGTCGGCCTCATCGCCGACGGCCATCACGTCCACGAGGCGAATTTGCGCGTCGCGCTGGCCGCCAAGCGACGCGACCGTTTCATGCTGATTACCGACGCGATGCCGCCGGCGGCCGGCGGCCCCGATCATTTCGATCTTCAGGGCCGCCGCGTGACGTCCATCGACGGTTGCCTGCGGCTCGACGACGGGACGCTCGCCGGCTCGGTTCTGACCATGGACGAGGCGGTGCGCTATGCCGTCAACGTCGTCAGGCTTCCGCTCGCCGATGCCCTCGCCATGGCATCGCGCGTTCCGGCGACGTTTCTCCGGCGCGAGACTGACCTCGGCCGGATCGCACCGGGCTATCTCGCGAGCCTCGTTCATCTCGACGATGAGCTGCGGGTGCTGGAAACCTGGATCGAAGGCCACTCCTCCCGCGGCTCCGAACATGATGCGGTGGCAGACAATACCTGACTGAAGGACGCGAGCGAGCCATGTCCTCCCTTTCCATGTCGCCTCAACGGACTATTCGCGTTCTCGTGGTTGGCCTCGGCACCATGGGAATCAGCCATGCCCGTGCCTATCAATCGATCGAGGGTTTCGAACTCGCCGGTCTTTGCACCTCTCGCGCGGCCGATCGCGACGATCTTGAGGCCGAATTTCCCGCGCTTCCGCGCTTCGAAAGCTACGACGAGGCGCTCACGCGTTTGCGTCCCGACGCCGTTTCGATCTGCACCTACACCGAGCATCACGCCGCCATGGCGTTGCAGGCTTTCGCTGCCGGCGCCCATGTTTTCTGCGAAAAGCCGCTGGCCGACACGCTGGATGCCGCGCGGCAAGTCGTGAGCGCGGCACGCGCGGCCGGAAAAGCGCTGCTGATCGGCTATATCCTGCGCGTCCATCCCGCGTGGTCGCGGTTCGTCGAGATCGGGCGAACGCTCGGAAAGCCGCTCGTCATGCGCATGAATCTCAACCAGCAATCTGCCGGCTCCTTCTGGGAGGTGCACAAGAGGCTCATGCGGTCGACCTCGCCGATCGTCGATTGCGGCGTTCACTACGTCGACATCATGTGCCAGGTTACGCGAGCCCGCCCCGTTGCGGTCCACGCCGTCGGGGCGCGGCTGACGGGCGAGATCGCGCCGGCCATGTACAATTACGGCCATCTCCACATCACGTTCGACGACGGCTCGGTCGGCTGGTACGAGGTCGGTTGGGGTCCGATGATGAGCGAGACCGCTCATTTTGTGAAGGACATGATCGGCCCTGATGGCAGCGTGTCGATCGTCGCGAAAGAGAGTAGCGATGCGGACGCGCGTTCGGCGGATCATGACACGCATACACGTACCAATGCGCTTCGCATCCATCACGCGGCGCGCGACAGCGACGGCCGCTTTGCCAAGCCGGACGAGTTGGTCTCGACCGCAGATGAACCCGGGCATCAGGAGCTCTGCGAACGCGAGCAGCTGATGTTTCTGCGGGCGATCCGCGGCGAGATCGACCTGTCCGAGCATCACGAGGACGCGATCAACTCACTGCGCATCGTCTTTGCCGCCGACGAGAGCGTTCGAACGGGTGAGGTCGTACGCCTGTAGATCCGAGGCTCGGACGCAGCTTGTTCACCTCTCCCGCTTGCCGCGCATCCTTCGAGACGCCCGCCTTTGGCGGGCCCTCAGGATGAGGACGGAGTGTGTGGAAGCTGTTTTAGCGGGCGCTGCTGCTGTGTAGCCTCATCCTGAGGAGACCGCGAAGCGGTCGTCTCGAAGGACGAGGCGTGCGTACAGGTCGCTCAACAAGCCATATGCGATTTGCCCTGCCCGCAGGCGGGAGAAGGAGCCCACCTCCGTCGTTGCTGTAATCACCTTCAGCCGTCAACGATGGCGACCGCGCGCGTCCAGCCTGCGGAGGCCCGCTCGATCTTGACCGGAAAGCACGACACCATGAAGCCGGTCGAGGGCAGAAGCTCGAGATTGTGCAGCTTTTCGATGTGGCAATAGCCGATGTGGCGTCCGGCCTTGTGACCCTCCCAGATCAAGCTGGCATCCCTGGTCTCGGCATATTTCTTCGCGGTGTAGACGAAGGGCGCATCCCAGCTCCAGCCATCGATTCCGGTCAGCCGCACGCCGCGTTCCAAGAGATACATGGTCGCTTCATAGCCCATGCCGCAGCCCGAGGTGACGTAGTCCTGCCGGCCATATTTGGCGCCGGCGCTGGTGTTGACGACGACGATCTCGAGCGGCGACAGCTTGTGCCCGATCCGCTTCAGCTCCGCCTCGACATCTCCGGCAGTCGCCACATATCCGTCCGGCAAATGACGGAAGTCGAGCTTCACGCCGGGCTGGAAGCACCATTCCAGCGGCACCTCGTCGATCGTCCACGCGCGCTCGCCGCGGTTCATCGTGGGATGGAAGTGCCAGGGCGCATCGAGATGGGTGCCGTTATGTGTGGAAAGATTGACCATCTCCACCGCCCAGCCCTGGCCGTCAGGCAGGTCCTCCGCCTTCAGCCCATCGAAGAACTGGAGCATGCGCGGCAAGCCCTGTTGATGATCGATGTATTGAATGGTCGGATGGTTGCCGGGCGGATCGGCCGGCACGTCGTTTTGCAGCGGGACCGAGATATCGATCAGTTTGCGTGCCATGGTGTTTCCTCGTTGCCTGTTTTTGTTGTGAATCTCAAACATCTTTGAGCTCAAGCGTCTTGCCGCTCGACCCTGTTCTTCAAGACGCCGATCTTTTCGACTTCGAGCTCGACCGTGTCGCCATGCTCGAGATACCAGCCGAGCTCGAGGCCGCAGCCATTGCCCACTGTGCCCGAGCCGATGAATTCTCCCGGCATCAGCGTCTCGTCCTGCGTGACATGGGCGATGATCTCCTCGAACGAGAACAGCATCCCGTCCGAGACGCCGGTTGAGCGAGTCTCGCCGTTGACACGGGCTTCCATCTTCAACTTGTAGGGATCGCTGATCTCATCCGGCGTCACGATCCACGGCCCCATCACATTGCCGCCGTCAAAACTCTTGCCCTTGGCAGGCCCGAGCCGTCCCTCCATCTCGATGCGCTGCGCATCGCGCGCCGAGAAATCGTTGAAGATGGTGTAGCCGAAGATGTGATCCCCAGCCTTCGCCGCCGGGATATTCGCGCCCCTGTTCTTGGTGATGATGCCGAATTCGAGCTCGTAATCCATCACCTTGCTGTAGCGCGGCCATTTGACGGTGGTGTTGGTGCCGCGGACACTGAAGCGGTTGGTAATGTAGAAGATCGGCTGCTTGCGATAGACCTCGGGCAGTTCGCCGAGCGGCTCGGCGTCGATCCGCGCCAGCTCCGCCATGTCGCCTTTCGCGCGCGCCGCGAGCTTACGCTGCCCGCGCGGCGCCTGGAGGATGTGCAGCGGGAACGACATACCGTCACGCATCTGCCGGGGCTCCGGCACCGGCGCGAGGAGGTCCACCGCAGATGTTGCCGACGACAGCGCCGGATCCGCGCCGTGTTTTTCGAACAGCGCCGCCGCCTGCTCCAGCGCGCCTGGCCCCGCGTCGATCAGCGCCAGCATCGAGGCAAACGCCTGAAGATCCTGTCCATCGCGTGCAGCGGCCGCGGCGATGTCGAAGATCCGATCGTCATTGGAATGCACGATGCCGATCCTGTCCTGACCGGCCGACCTGAATGTAGCGAGTTTCACCTTGGACACCCCTTGCTATGATTGGAAATATATGATCGAATAAAATATCGATAATCAAGACAAAAAAATGCAAACTGGGAGGAATGGTTTGAAGAGGCAGTTGGCAAGAGTAGCGATCACGCTCGGAATTTCGCTTCAGATGGCTTGCGCATTGGCTGGCGCGGCGGCGGCACAGGCGAAAATCCAGATCGGTTGCACGGCCACCTCCGACTGTGCGTCCGCCATGGTCGCCGTCGACGAGGGCATCTTCAAGAAGCACGGACTCGACGTCGAGATGACGCCGATCGCGATCAATTCGAACATCCCTGCCGCGATCCTGTCGAACTCGATCCAGATTGGCGGGCCAACCTCGACCGTCTTCCTCCAGGCGGTCGACGGCGGCCTCGATCTGGTCGGCATCGCCGGCGCGTCGGTGATGAATCCGACGTCGAACAACGCCATCACGGCCTTCGTCCGCAATGGCATCACCATCAACGAGCCCAAGGATTTCGTCGGCAAGAAAGTCGGCGCACCGGGACTGAACGCCTTCCTGCATGTGCTGTTCGTGAAATGGCTGGTGGAGAAGGGCGTCGATCCCAAGAGCGTCAAATTTGTCGAGGTGACCTTCCCGACCATGGCCGACATCATCAAATCAGGCGGTGTCGACGCCGTCCTCACTGCCGAGCCTTTTGTCACCCGCATGACCAATGCGGGCCTCGGCTCGGTTGGCGCACGCTACGCCGTCGAACTCGCCCGCACCGACCCGATCATCTTCTACGCGGCATCGCGCGAATGGGCGGAGAAGAACGCCGCGACCGTGACGAAATTCCGCGACGCGATCGCGGAAGCGGCGGTGATCGTCAACAGCGACCGCGAGAAGGCCTCCGCCTCGATCGCAAAGTTCACCAAACAGCCGCTCGATCTCGTCAAGGCGACGCCTCCGAACCAGTCCGAGCCACGCCTGAAGCCGGAGAACCTCGCCTGGTGGATCGAGGTGATGTCGTCGCAGAAGATGCTGCAATCAAAGCTCGATACAAGCAAACTGGTGCTGAACTGAGGACCCCGCGATGCCGGTTTCCGAACGCCCTGTCGAACGTCCGAACGGCGAGGCCGGCACCTTGAGCGAGCGCGCGGCCACCCTCCTCGAGCAGGACATTCTGGCCGGACGCCTGGCGCCGGGTGCGCGGCTTGGCATCGTCGATCTCGTGCAGCGCTATGAGATCGGCGCCACGCCGCTCCGCGAGGGATTGTCGCGCCTGATGTCACGCGGATTGATCGTGGGCATCGGCCAGCGCGGCTTTCGCGTCGCCGAGGTCAGCCGCGAGGACCTGGCCGACATCACCTGCATGCGCACCGCCGTCGAAAAAGAGGCGATCCGGCTGGCCATCATCCATGGGAATGATGCCTGGGAGGCCGGCATCGTCAGCGCGCTGCACCAGATGCGTCGCCACATCGAGCGCACCGGCAACGAATTCCGCGAGGGCGCCGCCGATTTCGATCGGCTGCACAAGGGCTTTCACACCGCCCTGCTCTCGGCCTGCGGTTCGGGCCGGATGCTCGGCGCACATTCGGAGCTCTACGACCAGGCCTATCGCTACCGCCGCGTGATGATGCGCGGAATTGACAGCGGTGCAGAGTTCATCCGCAGCCATCAAATGCTCGCCGACCGCGTGCTGGCGCGAGACGTCGAAGGTGCACAAGAGATGCTGGAAGCGCACCTGCATTCGACCATCAAATTCGTCTATCCGCCCGCCAGCGAGAGCAACCGATGACCCTGCTTGCAAGACTTGAAGACGTAAAGGCGGCGCGGCGGCAAAAGCCGTTGATCAGCTTCAACGGGGCGACGCTTCGGCTTGGCGGCAAGACCATTATCGAGGATCTCGATCTTGCGGTGCGTCCCGGCGAATTTCTCTGCATTGTCGGCGCCTCCGGTTGCGGCAAGACCACTGCATTGCGGCTCGCGGCGGGCCTCTATCGTCCGACCGGCGGCGCCGTCACCTTCGACGGCCAGCCGATGCTCGACCCGCGCCGCGAGGTCGCGATCGTATTCCAGGACTATGGCAAGGCGCTGCTGCCCTGGCGAACCGCAGCCGGCAACATCTCGCTTGCGCTGGAGGCCTGCGGCATTCCCGCGCGCGAGCGCCCCGGACGCATCGCGGCGTTGCTGGGCAAGGTCGGCCTGCCCGCCCATGCCGACAAATACCCGGCGGAGATGTCCGGCGGCATGCAGCAGCGGCTACAGATCGCGCGCTGTCTCGCCCAGGAGCCGACCACGCTGTTGATGGACGAGCCGTTCGGCGCGCTCGATGCGATGACGCGGCAAGGTCTGCAGGACGAGGTGCTGTCGTTGACGGCGGCGAGCAACACCACCGTCATCTTCGTGACCCACGATCTCGACGAAGCGATCTATCTCGGTGACCGTGTCATCGGTCTGTTGCCGCATCCCGGCCGGATCGGAATCGAGCTGAATGTGAACCTGTCGCGCCCGCGCGACCAGCTTGCCACAAGGGAGCATCCGGAATTCCTGCGGCTGCGCCGGCAACTCTTCGACTTCATCAAGGCGACCGAACATTGAGTCTCGAGCGCACCAAGCCGCTGTTGCTGCCGCTCGCGGCGCTGCTCCTCTTCGAGCTCTGGATCCGCCTTGCCCATTTGCAGAGCGACAGCCTGGCGCCTCCGAGCGCGGTGCTCGCCGCTCTGGTCGCAGCACTCGCCGACCTCTCGATCCCGATCGCCACCCGTGACACGTTGCTCGCGGCGTTTGCGGGGCTCGCGATCGGCAGCGTCATCGGGCTTGCGCTCGGGATCGCCTTCGGCGTTTCGCGCGTGCTCGATCGGTTGATGGAAGTGACCATCGAGGCGATCCGGCCGATTCCGTCGATCGCGCTGTTGCCGATCGCACTGATCGCGCTCGGCTTCGGCTATCGCATGGAGATCGTGATCGTCGCCTTTGCCTGCGTCTGGCCGATGCTGATCCTGAGCCGCACCGCCGTTCGCGGCATCGAGCCGCGGTTGATGGAGGTGTCGCGGGCGCTGCGGCTGACGCCGGTGCAGCGGATCATCAAGATCATCATTCCAGCCGCTTTGCCGCGGATCTTCGTCGCATTCCGCCTGTCCGCCGGCATCGCATTGATCGTCGCGGTGACGGTCGAGATCGCGATCAATCCACTCGGGCTCGGCGCCGGCATCATGCTGGCCCAGCAGGCACTGCGGCCCGATTTGATGCTCGCTTATCTGGTCTGGATCGGCGCCATCGGCTATGGGCTGAACCTCGCTTTGATCGTCGTCCAGTACCGCCTGTTCGGCCGCGCCGCCACCGCCGGAGCCGGCTCATGAGCGCCACCGCAACGATCTGGCGCATGGCGAGTTTCGCAGTCGCCGCCGGCTTTGTCGGGGTCTGGCAGCTCATTGCCAATCTCAAGCTGGTCTCGCCTGTGTTTCTGCCCGGCCCCGACCGCGCCTGGGCCGCACTGATGCGTGGCTTTGCGAGCGGCGATCTCACCAGCAAGCTCGTCGGCACGCTGGAGCACATGGCCTATGGCTGGCTCGCCGCCTCGATCGCGGGCATCGCGCTCGGCGCCCTGATCGGATCGTCTCGCCTGATGCGCATCTATATCGCGCCATCGCTGGAATTCCTGCGTCCGCTGCCGGTCTCCGCGATCATCCCCGTCGCGATTGCGATGCTCGGCCTGACGGAGGGCATGGCCCTGTTCGTGATCGCCTTCGGGGCGATCTGGCCGATCATGCTTGCGACCATCCACGGCTTTGCCGCCGTCGAGCCGCGCCTCTACGAGGTCGCGCGCGCGTTGCAGATGTCGCGCGCGGCCGTGGTCTTCAAGATCGCACTGCCGTCGGCCTTGCCCGACATCCTCGCCGGCATGCGGCTCAGCCTGACGGTCGCGCTGATCCTCTCGGTCGTCTGCGAGGTGCTGGCCGGGCTCGACGGCCTTGGCCATTGGGTGTTGCTGTCGGCGCGCGCGTTCCGCTCTGCCGATCTGTTCGCCGGCGTGATCCTGCTCGGAGCCACGGGCTATCTCACGTCGGTTGCGATGTCCCTGGCTGAGCGCAGGCTATTGGCGTGGCAGTCGACGCGCTGATCAGCGCGGGACGACAGCTGTCGCTTCGATCTCGACACGCGCCGATGGCTCGACCAGACGCACGACCTGCACCAACGCCATGCTGGGGTAATGGGTGCCGACGACCTCGCGATAGGCTTTGCCGAGCGCCTTCAGGTTCGCGACGTACTCGTCCATGTCCACGACATACCAAGTCAGGCGCACGAGATGGTCCGGCCGCGCGCCGCCCTCGGCCAGGATTGCGACGATGTTTTCGAGCGTCTGCCGGACTTGTGCGACGAACCCGTCGGCAAACCGCCCCGCGACGTCCCAGCCGACGACACCGCCGGTCACGACCAGGCGTCCCTCGGCCGTGATGCCGTTGGCATACCCTTTCGGCTGCGGCCAGCCGCTGGGCTGAAGCACTTGCAGGCCGCTGGTCGCGCCGGCTTCCGGCTTTCTCATCGTACTCATGGAGAGCTTTCTATCTTCTCAGCGCGGCTTCAACAGCTCGCGCGCGACAATCAGTTTCTGGACCTCGGTCGCGCCCTCATAGATGCGCAGCGCCCGGATCTCGCGGTAGAGGCTCTCGACGACCTCTCCTTTACGCACGCCGCGGCCGCCGAACATCTGGACGGCGCGGTCGATGACGCGCTGCGCAGTCTCGGTCGCGGTCAGCTTCGCCATCGCCGCTTCACGCGTCGTCGGAAGTTTCTGGACATCGCGGCGCCAGGCCGCGCGATAGGTCAGGAGCGCGGCGGCATCGGTGTCCGTCGCCATGTCGCCGAGCGCGGCCTGGGTCAGTTGCAGATCTCCCAAGGTCGCGCCGAACATGTGTCGGCTGCGCGCGTGCCACAGCGCTTCATCGAGCGCACGCCGGGCAAAGCCGAGGGCCGCGGCCGCGACCGAGGCGCGGAAAATATCC
Organism: Bradyrhizobium sp. BR 10261; assembly: GCF_019455395.1. Taxonomy (NCBI): domain Bacteria; kingdom Pseudomonadati; phylum Pseudomonadota; class Alphaproteobacteria; order Hyphomicrobiales; family Nitrobacteraceae; genus Bradyrhizobium; species Bradyrhizobium sp. BR 10261. The sequence continues at coordinate 194,918 of NZ_JACOFQ010000009.1, read as the reverse complement.
AGCGTCTGCATCGCAAGCTTGAACCCGCCGCCGGGCGCGCCGAGGCGGCGGCTCGCCGGAATCCGGCAATTGGTGAAGCGCAACGTCGCCAGCGGATGCGGCGCGATGACGTCGATGCGTTCGGCAATGCCGAAGCCAGGATCATCGGGAAAGACGACGAAGGCCGAGATGCCGCGCGCGCCCGGCGCCTCGCCGGTTCGCGCGAACAGCGTGTAGACGTCGGCGATGCCGCCGTTGGAAATCCAGGTCTTCTCGCCGTCGATGACGTAGGCGTCGCCGTCGGCGCGCGCGGTGCAAGACATCGCCGCGACGTCCGATCCCGCCTCCTTCTCGGACAGCGCGAAGGCCGCGAGCCATTCGCCGGAGCGAACTTTCGGCAGCACCTGCTTGCGCAGCTCCACCGAGCCGCCGAGCGCAATCGCGCCGGAGCCGAGCCCCTGCATGGCGAAGGCGAAATCGGCAAGGCCATCGGCATAGGCGAGCGACTCGCGCGACAGGCAGATCGAGCGGGAATCGATCGTGGCCGCATCGCCGTCGGGCGGCGCCACCGCGCAATCGAGCAGGCCCGCCTCGCCGATCGCGCGCACGAGGCCGCGGCAGGCGCCGTCGACATTGTCGTGATCGATCGTGTCGAGCGCGCCCGACTGCACGAAGCGGTCGAGCTTCGCGCCGATTGCCTGGTGGCGCGGTTCGAAGAACGGCCAGTCCAGCCAGTCGCGCCTGATGACTTTTGCAACGGAGCTCATCTGTCACCTCCTCCGTTCACTGGGCGCTAGCTGCGGCTGCGCGCGCCAGGTTGGTTTCGTACTGTCCCTTGGCGGACAGATATTGCTTCGGCCAGCTGACCGCGGTGATGCCGATGCGCGCCGCTTCGTGCAGGGTCCAGGCGGGATCGGCCAGGTGCGGCCGCGCAATGGCGCAGAGATCGGCGCGGCCGGCCGCAAGAATCGAGTTGGCGTGATCGGCCTCGGAGATCGCGCCGACGGCAATCGTTTCGATGCCAACCTCGTTGCGGATCAGGTCGGCAAAGGGCGTCTGGAACAGGCGGCCATAGATCGGCCGCTCCTGCTTCCAGACCTGCCCCGATGAGCAATCGATCACGTCCGCCCCCGCCTGCTTGAACATCGCGGCGAAGATCGCCGCATCGGCCGGGGTGTTGCCGCCATCGGTCCAGTCATGACAGGACAGGCGCACCGACATCGGCCGATCGGACGGCCACACCGCGCGCATCGCCTTGAACACCTCCAGCGGATAGCGCGCGCGGTTCTCGTGGCTGCCGCCGTACTCGTCCGTGCGCCGGTTGGTCAGCGGCGAGAGGAAGCTCGACAGCAGATAGCCGTGGGCGCAATGCAGTTCGAGCCACTCGACACCGGCCGCCGCAGCACGGCGGGTTGCCGCGATGAAATCGTCGCGGACGCGGTCCATATCGCGACGGTTCATTTCCCGCGGCAACTGGCTGTGGGGCAGGTACGGCAGGGCCGACGCGGAGATCAGCGGCCATTCGCCCGTCTCGAGGGGTTGATCGATCCCCTCCCACGGCACCCTTGTCGCGCCCTTGCGCCCGGCATGGCCGAGCTGAATCCCGACCTTGGCATGTCCGACGCTGTGGACCAGCTCGACCAGCCGCCGCCATTGCTCAGCCTGCGCATCGTTCCAGAGCCCGAGGCAGCCCGGCGTGATCCGCGCGTCGGGCGAGACGCAGGTCATCTCGGCGAAGACCAGCCCGGCGCCGCCCATGGCGCGCGCGCCGAGATGGGCGATGTGGAAGTCGTTGATCAGCCCGTCCTGCGCCGAATACATCGCCATCGGCGAGACCATGATGCGGTTTGCCAGCGAAAGGCCGCGCACGCGGTGCGGCGTCAGCATCGGCGGCGGCACCCGCTCGCCGTCCCTCACGGAGATCCCTGCGCGCGCGGCGAACCAACGCTCAAAACCTTCCAGCCAGGTGCGGTCGCGCAGGCGAAGGTTTTCGTGGCTGATGCGCTGTGAGCGCGTCAGCATCGAATAGAAGAATTGCGGCGGCTCGAGAGTGTCGGCGTAGCGCCGGCCGACCACCTCGAACCATTCCATGGCGTTGCGCGCGGCGTTCTGGATACGCGCGACGTCGACACGGCGCACCTCCTCATAGGCCTCCAGCACAGCCGGGATACCGTCGCGGCCGTGACCATGGCGGTCGAACTGGTTGGCAAGCTCGATGGCGTCGTCGAGCGCGAGCTTGGTGCCCGAGCCGATGGCGAAATGCGCGGTGTGCGCGGCATCCCCCATCAGCACGACATGCGACTTGCCGTTGAAGACGCTCCATTTGCCGCAGATCAGGCGGCTGAAATTGAGCCAGGCCGAGCCGCGCAGATGGCGGGCGTTGGTCAGGAGCTTCGCGCCATCCAGCGTCTCGGCGAAGATCTTTTCGCAGAAGTCGATCGACGCCTGCTGATCGAGCTCGCCCAGGCCGTGGGCATTATAGGCTTCTTCCGTGGTCTCGACGATGAAGGTCGAGGTCTCCGCATCGAACTTGTAGATGTGCGCCTGGAACCAGCCGTGCTCGGTCTTCTGAAAGTCGAACGTGAAGGCGTCGAACGCTTTCTTGGTGCCGAGCCAGATGTAACGATTCGGTCGGATCACCATGTCGGGCTGGAACTGCCCGGCATAGCGGGCACGAATCCTGGAATTGACGCCGTCGCAGGCGACGATCAAATCGGCGTCTGGAAATTCGAGGTCGGACTCGACCTCGCGCTCGAACATGAGTTCGACACCCAGCGCCTCGCAGCGCCGCTGCAGAATGTTCAGCAGGTGCTTGCGACCGATGCCGATGAAGCCATGGCCACTGGTGCGCTGGCGTGTCCCCTTGAAGACCAGCTCGATGTCGTCCCAGTGGTTGAAGGCGTCCTCGATCTCGGCGGCGCTCTCGGGATCGGCAACACGCATCGCCGACATCATGGCGTCGGAGAACACGACCCCCCAGCCGAACGTATCGTAGGGCTTGTTGCGCTCGACCACCGTGATGACATGCTCAGGATGCCGACGCTTCATCAGCAGGCCCAGATAGAGGCCGGCCGGGCCGCCGCCGATACAGACTATGCGCATGATCCCTCGCTTTCGCGCGTCGCGCCTGATGTCGAGCTCTCACTCAAATTATTTTAAGCATAAAGTATTTCGTCAGCTCATGCATTGTCAAGGCGGTTCTGCAATGCCGCGGGGCGCCGGCGTAGAGCCGCGGCTTCGATGTGAAACCGGGATAAATAGGACACATGACGGCGCCGATTCCAGGCTGCCTGCGCTGCGCCTTGAATTTACTTTTGGTACGAACTATCTTGCCCAGGTCCGCGAGAGCTGCGCCAGCTTTCGAAAGGCCATCAAGCCCGGGAGATTCGATTGGCACTCGCGAAAGAGCCCACGCCTGTTTCGGCCAAGAATGGGGCGGATCAGGAAGCCGAGTACAGGGCTCAAACGCGAGTTTGGCTCCGGCTGCTCGCCTGCACGACCCTGATCGAGGGCGAACTGCGCCGCCGGTTTCGCGAAGAGTTCGATTTCACCATGCCTCGCTTCGATGTTCTCGCTCAGCTCGACCGCGAACCGAGCGGGCTTGTGCTGGGAGAGCTGCCCAAGCGCCTGATGGTCTCGGCCGGGAACCTGACGCCGATCGTGGACCGCCTGGTCGCGGACGGATACATCACCCGCACGCCGTCGAACCTCGACCGCCGCGTGCAGATCGTCTGCATGACGGTCGAAGGCCGCAAGACCTTCAGGCGAATGGCCAAGAGCCACGGCGCCTGGCTTGCCGAGCTGCTGGCGAATTTCCCGGCGGACCGGTTCGACGGACTGATCGGCGAGCTCGACGAACTCAAGAGCGCCGTCAGGGACGCGCTGCAGAAACCGTGAATCGATCGACGCTCAGCGCCGCAACGTCACGCCGGCCGCCTCGCGATCCCATGTATCCGCAGTGACGCCCGCCGCACGCAGCACGCCCTTCTTGATCTTGCCGTTTTCCGTCAGCGGCATCTGGCTCAGAATGCGCACATAGCGCGGGATGGCGAAATAGGCGATCTGGCCTTCGCAGTGCCGGACAATGTCGACGGGCTCGAGCGATTGGCCAGCTTCCGGCAGGATCGCAGCCGCAACCTCGTCCTCGCCCAATTCCGACGGCAATGGGTAAATCGCGCAGGCGGCGACCGCGGGATGGGACTGGATGGTCTGCTCGACCTCCCATGAAGACACGTTCTCACCACGTCTGCGGATCGAATCCTTCATGCGATCGATGAAGCGATAATGTCCGTCAGCATCCCGAACCACCCGATCGCCGGAGTGGAACCACAGATTGCGCCAGGCCTCGACCGTCTTCTCCGGCATGCCGAAATAGCCGGTGGCAAAAGCAAATGGCTCACTGGCGCGCAACACGAGCTCGCCGGCCTCGCCATCGGGAAGCGCTGAATCATTCTCGTCGACGATCCGCGCTTCAATGCCGTCGGCCAGATAGCCCATCGTCCCCGGACGATCCGACGGGATCGTGCCGGCGAACACGAAATTGGTCTCGGTCGACCCGTAGCCGTCGACCAGCGGGACACCAAACCGCTCGCGGAACGGAGCGTGGATCTGCGGCGGCACGCCGCCGCCGAGCGCAACGCGAAGGCGGTGCGCCTTGTCGTCCGTCGTCGCCGGCTGCGCCAGAAGCATCGATGCCATCGCGCCGAGCAGATAGCCGACCGTTGCGTTGTGCCGTCGCGCCGCGGCCCAGAAGCCGGAAGCGGAGAATTTCGGCTCCAGCACATAGGTGCAGCCGTTCAGCAGCGCCTGATAGAACGCATTCAGCGCGTTGGTGTGGAACAAGGGCAATGTCGTGAACAGCACGTCGCCTTCGCGGATGCCGAGCGCCCGCGCCGAGTAGATGCCCCACCAGAACAGCTGCGCCTGCGGGCAGCACACCCCCTTCGCAGGCCCCGTGGTGCCTGACGTGTAAAGGATCGCAACGGTGTCGCCGGGACGCACGGCGCCCGCCGGAGCGGAAGATCCGAGAGGCGGCAGCGACACCGCCGAAAGCCTGGCATCGAACGCCTCCCCGGCAGCTCCGATGATCCAGGTTCGGGGCGGCAGCTCGACACCGGCCTCCACACTCGCGATCGCACCGGCGAACTGCGCCTCGACGACAAGAAGCGCGGGACGCGAGTTGCGGAAGATGTGGGAGAGCTGGAAGCCGCGCAGCGCGGTGTTGATCGGGACCGCGATGGCGCCGAGCCAGGCGCAGCCGAGATAAACCTGCAAGAACTCCGGACGGTTCGAGCACATCAGCGCGACGCGATCGCCCGGCTTGATGCCGGCACCGACGAGCGCCCGTGCCGACGCAGCCGCGATCGCCGCGGTTTGCGCAAAAGTCCAGCGCGTCTCGCCCGCGACGAGCAGGACGCGATCGCCATAACGCTCGGCCTGCCGCGTGAGAACGGTGGAAAGAATCCGGTCCGATGGCGGAAACAGCTCGACTGCGGGCGCCCAGGCCGGCCCGCGGCTGCCGTCCCCCACCACGCCGCCGCCGCCCTGCGCATGCACGCTGCTCTCGATCACATCTACCTCGCTCAGGGCAACAGCTTGTATTTACCGTCCTCGATCTGGACCATGATGCGCGAGCGGTCGTCGACGCCATGCCGATCCGCCGGCGTATAGGTGTAAACGCCCTGGGTGCCGACAACCTCCTTGGTGGTGAACAGCGCCTGGCGCAGCGCGATACGGAATTCCGGCGAGCCGGGCTTGGCACCCGATGCCATCGCACGCTTGGCGGCATCGCCGAGCACCAGCCAGCCATCGAAGGAATAGGACGAAAACGAATCCGTCGGCGGCTCGCCGTTCGCCTTCTCGAAGGCCGCGCGGAAATCCAGCGCCACCTTCTGGATCGGATTGCTGGGGGGAAGTTGCTCAGCCGCGGTCACGGGTCCGGTCGGGCAGATGATGCCGTTCGCCGCTTTGCCGGCGAGGCGCAGGAAATCGGCGCTGATCATGCCGTGATTGCCGTAGAGCGGCCCCTTGTAGCCGCGCTCGGACAGCGCGATGACCGGCAGCGCACCGGGCGTTCCCGTTCCACCCAGCATGATCGCATCGGGATGCGCGGCGACAACGCGCAGCACCTGCGCCGTGACCGAAGAATCCGAACGCGCATAGCGCTCATTGGCAATGATCTTGATGTCGGCCGTCTTCGCACTTTGCTCGAGCGAGTTGTACATGAGGTCGCCGAACGCATCGGAGAACCCGATAAAGGCGACGGTCTTCAGACCTTTCGCCTTCATATTGTCAACGATCCCTTGCACCAGCAGCGGCGTCGGTTGGGGCGTCTGGACGACCCATGGGCCGCCATCGCCAGGCGGCACCGGCGCGATCGGAGACACCGCGATCATCGGAATCTTCATCTCGATCGCCGCCGTCGCCATCGCCAGCGTCTGGGGGGCGCCGGACGTGCCGATCAGGACATCGATTTTCTCCTGCTCGACGAGCTTGCGCGCGTTGCGCGCCGACGCGGTCGGATCGGAGCCGTCATCGAGCTGGATGACCCGGACTTTCTCGCCGCCGATCTCGCCGAGATAGGCTTGGCCCGCCGCAATCCCCTTCGCGTTGGGAATTCCAATCGACGACACCGGCCCACTGAGGCCGGTGACGAACCCGACGAGGATGTCGGCCCGCGCAGCTTGTGGGACGGCAAGCAGCAATGCAGTGGAGGCGAGCAGGCTCTTGATCAAGTTCATGGCACCTGTCTTTCGTGAGAATATCTTGTTCTGATCGGCAAGCGCCATGACAGGGCTCAGGTCGAGGCAACCAGCGCGATGACGCGAAGCGGACTGCCGGAACCATTTTGGATCTTCAGCGGCGAAGCCACGATGACGGCGCCGGTGGCCGGCAACTGATCCAGGTTGCACAGGCATTGCAGGCCATAGCGGCCTGCGCCGTGCAGGAAGTGATGCGCCGGATAAGGCGGATCGAAATGCCCGGCCTGCCCCGCATCGGTACCGATGGTCTCGGTGCCAAACCCGATGACGCCGCGCTCCTCCACCAGCCACTTCATCACAGCGGGATTCGGGCCCGGCGTATGTGCGCCGTCATCCCTGAGGTTCGCGTAGTCGCGCCAGCCCTTCTTCGACCAATCGGTGCGCAACAGAACCCAGTGACGAGGGGGGATCCGTCCATGCTTTGTCTCCCACGCTTCGACATCAGGGACGGTCAGGACGAAGTCCGGATCCTGCGCGGCCTGCGCCGAGCAATCGATGACGCAAGCCGGGGCGATCATGTCCTTCGGCGGCATGGTGTCGACGGCATTGTTTGGCAGATCCTTGCCGGTGAACCAGTGGATCGGCGCGTCGAAATGCGTGCCGGTGTGCTCGCCGAACGTGACGTTGTTCCAGTACCAGGCCGGGCCGCGACCGTCATATCGCGAGATTTCCTGGATACGGACCGGCGCGGCCTGCCCGAACTCGGGCGGCAGCACGATGACCGGAAAATCCGGACTGAGCGTAAAGGTCAGGTCGACGATGCGCACCGCGCCTGAGGAAATCGCACTCGCCAGCTCCAGGAGATTCTTGCTTTGCATTCTGACGTCCTCCAGCTTGATTGAAATCCGCTTCTTACTTGTCGAGCTCGCGCTCCAGCGCTTTCGGATTGGCCGCCAGACGTTGCCGGATCTCCTCGGCGACGTCTCCGACATACATTTCTTCGAGCCCGCCCGTCAGACCCGACACGATCGCCTGCGCAATCGCGCGCGGCGCCACCTTCGGCGGCGGGACAGTCTGGAACCATTCGGTGTCGACGGGCCCGGTGAACAAATTCATCACCTTGACGCCGGCGGGCCTCAGCTCCGCACGAAGGCAGTGCGAGAGCGACAGGCACGCCGCCTGCGAGGCCGAATAGGCACCAAAGGCAGGCCAGTTCGCCAGCGCATAGACCGAGAGAATATTGACCCACGCGCTGCTGCTATTGATGCCGTCGGCACCTCGCATCCGCATGGCCGGACCAAAAGCCTGCGCGAGATTGATGAAGCCGAGATAGGCCTGGTCGATCTCGTCGCGCGCAATGCTCGTGCCCCTGCGGTCGAGCAGGCCGCCCGGCCGCACATATTCCGTCGTGTTGACGAGGATATCGACCTTGCCACCGATGTCGGCTGCAAGATCAGCGGCCGATTTTTCGTCGGCGGCATCGAGGGTCACGACCTCGATCCCTTCCTGACCGCGCAGCCGCTCCTCGCCGGCAAAGGGCCGCCACGGTTCGGCGACGCCGACGAATACCGTCTTAGCGCCTGCGGCCTTCAAGGCAGCGACGGCTTCCTGGCCGATCATGTTACGGCCGTTGGTCACGAGCACGCGCCGGAATTTCGGATCGGCTGTCATTTCCCGCCATTGCTTGTCGTCCGCCATGTTCGGAGTCTCCCCCTCGGGATGGGCAAAGGCCACCGCCTGGCCGCTCTTGTCGAGTTGCAACGACATGCGGACGGCCGCGCCCTCTACACAGTCGGCATGAAGATGCGCGACCATAGTCGGACCGCAATCCATCTTGACGAGCCCGATCCGCCACGGCGCCCGTTCGCGAAAATAGACGTCGCTCGGCACGCGGGCCGTGGTCTCGGCGAGCAGCATGCCCCGGCGCGGTGCGTCGACGAAGGCAAGGCCAACCGAAAGACAGGACGGACAGGCCTCCCGTGCCGGATAGGAAAAAGAGCCGCAAGCTTCGCAGCGTTGCAGCATGAAGCGGCCTTCGGCGGCCGCGCGCGTGAACCCGTGCGACGTCCTGCTGCGCGGTCCCGGAGGCGAGGCAGGCAGCCGCGTCCGCAGCAGCGGGTTCTTGCGCCGGGGCGGCTTGATCGGCTCTATCATCGCGAAGGCCCTGCAAAGATCGCGGCGCCCGAGGCGAGACCACGGTCATAGTTGATCATACCGAATCCCGAGGCCAGAGCGAGGCTGGCATTCCTGACCTGTGTGGGACCTGCAGTGCCGAGAACCTGCCGCAGCCCTTCGACGAGACCGAGATAGGCGCCGGCTGCACCGGCCTGCCCGACCGAGAGCTGTCCACCCGAGGTGTTGTGCGGGAAGTCGCCGTCGATCGTGAGATCATGCTGGCGCACGAACGCGGCGCCCTCGCCTTTCTTGCAGAAGCCAAGATCCTCGAACTGCATCATGGTGATGACGGGGTAATCGTCATAGGTCTGCACCACATCGAGATCATCAGGCTTCACGCCGGCCATAGCGTAGAGCTCGTCCACATCCATCGCCCAGCCGCCGCGCACCTGCATCGGATCGTCGGCAAAGGCATTGTGCCGCTCGATTGTCGACAGCAATCGCGCCGCAGGCAGACCCAGCGATGCCGCAGTCTCCTCGCGCATCACGAGGAAGGCCTCGGCGCCGGCGCATGGCATCACGCAATCGAACAGATGAATGGGATCGGAGATCGGCCGGGCGGCCAGATATTGCTCCATTGTCAGGGGCGTCTTCATCAGTGCATGCGGATTACGCAGAGCATTGGCACGCTGGGCGACGGCGATCCTGCCGACATCCTCACGCGTGACCCCGAACGTCCGCATGTAGTTGCGTGCGATCAGCGCAAAACTCGAATTGGCGCCTCCCGCGCCGTAGGGATAGACGGCGTCCTGGTTGAAGCGCGAGAAGTTCTCGAGGGTGAGCCTGAACGAATCGACGTGATTTGTGTCACCGGCGACGCACGCCACGATGTCGGCGTCGCGCGCCTGAACCGCGCGCGCCGCCTTGCGCAGACCAGCAATGGCGCTGGCGCCGCCGAGCGGGATCGTATCCAGCCACCGCACGCACAGCCCGAAATGCTGCGTCAGTCCAACCCCGCTGTCAGTCCCCATGGTGAAGCTGGAGACGCACAGGCCGTCGATGTCGGAGGCCTTGATGCCGGCTTGCGCAACGAGCGCGCTCAGGGCGCGGCCGATCCACCATTGCGCGCTTTCGATGGAATAGCGCACATAGGGAATCGTGACGGGCGCGGCGATTACCACGCCGTCATAAGGTGTGCGCAAGGTGTTGGTCACCGACCGTCCTCGTTCATCAGGCTCAGGTCACCGTCAGCTTCACGGCAATATTGCCGCGGGTTGCATTCGAATAGGGGCAGCGCTCATGCGCGCCGGCAACCACCTCTTCCGCCACCGCTTTCTCGACGCCGGGCAGATCGACCTTCAGCTCGACAGCGAGCGCGTATCCAACCGGCACCGGCCCCATCGCAACCTTCGCGGTCACGGATGGCTCGGCGGAGGGCATCACCTTCCGGGTGCGCGCGACGAGCTTGACCGCACCGAGAAAGCACGCGGCATAGCCGGCGGCAAAAAGCTGCTCGGGATTGGTGCCTTCGCCGCCGGGGCCGCCCAGCGACTTCGGCACGGCCAGCGACACCGACAACAGACCGTCGACGCTGGCGGCCTTGCCATCCCGACCTCCTATCGCCGTCACCTCGGTCTCGTACAGGATCTTTTCGGGAGTCATCATGATGCGTTCTCCAGGAACGGTTTCGAGAACTAGCGGCTGTTACGGGCCAGCAGCGCGCGGAAGTCGCTGCGCGCCTGGGCGCTGGCACGCTTGAAGCTCGGTCCGCGGCTGGGCTCGGTGCCGTTGAGCTTGCGGAGCTGCACCCACATCTCGGCGCTCTTCAGCGCCACGGCCGCGCAGTTGACCACCGGCGCGTGGCCGACCTTCAGGCCATGCTCCTTCCCGATCAGAAGGCCAGGCAGCACGCCGGCCGGGATCACGACATCAGCGCCGCGCTCGACCAGCGGAAGGGCGCAGGCGACAAAATCCTTGATCATTCGCGCCTGTGCCGCAGCATCTCCGGCGAATGCATCGGCGAAATCCTCCGGCTTGCAGCCGAGGCCGGTCACATGGACGACGCGATCGCCGAGGCCGTAGCGCTCGGCCTGCTCATAGTGCCAGACCTCGAAGACGGGATCGAGCGTCACAAGACCGAGACGCCGGCCGAGCTGCGAGGCCGCCAGCAATGTCGCCTCGCCGGTTCCGATCACGGGAATGTCGAGCGCCGAGCGCAGCTCGTAGAGGCCGGGATCCTGGAAATGCCCCATGACGAAGGCATCGAAGCCGCCCTCCTCCGCCGCGATGCCGTTGTCGATCGCCTGGACGGCGCAGCGCAATTCCGCGAGCCGGCCGAACTCGCGGTCCGGCGGACTGATACCCTCGACGTGAACCGTCGTGCCTGGTGCAGCGATGCCGTTGAGGTATTCCGACAGCCGCGCCATGTAGGGCGCGTTCACGCTCGCATCAACGAAGCTCTGCCAGAAGATGCGCATCGTCCTTCTCCTCAAGCGGCGATCGGAGGATCGGTCGTCGGCTGCCGATGAATATATTTCAATCATAAACTAATTCGCGCGTCAAATGCGCGCGGCGGCGACTGCGAGGCTCGCCGTCGGCGGCATGGCCCGCAGGGCTTTTTCGCTCCAACGGGCCGCCAACAAACGCCGCACACTGGCGAAATTGTATGCAGCAACATTTTTTTCTGACAGCCCCGTGACACGTGTTGACGACGCCACCGACGATACTTTAGGCTTTAAGTAATTCCTCGCCGGCCAGGGACCGGCGGCCATGACAATGACGTTGCAGGGCACCGATTTTGAGAGACTCGATCGTGTGGGCAGTCGCCGGGCTCGAACAGCCGGCTGTAGCGGCAGCATCGCCGGTCGCGCATCGCGGCCGCACCGAGGATCTTTCATCGCTCCGGAAAAGGCCCACTTGCATTCGCCGGTGGGTTCGACGTTCGCGCGGCAAGCAACATCATGACTGCTGAGCGCCGGGCGAGCAAACTCTCTTCGGGCGCGCCCGGTATTTGGCGCTGCAGCAATGCTTTCAATCGGTTGGCTCGTCGTTCGGGGTTTCCGCGCGGCAGCTTCACGGCATCCCTATCCAGCATCAACGGAGGAGAACGCATATGCGCAAGACTCTGAGCTTCCTTGCACTTGCAGCGGGCATCACTGCCGCCCCGGCTGCGCGGGCCGACATCACCATCGGCTTCGTCACCTCGCTCAGCGGCAACGGCTCGTCGATCGGCATCCCCTACGGGCGCGGCATCAACGCCGCCTATGAGTACAAGAAAACCATCGACGGCGAGACCATTCGTCTGATCCAGCTGGACGACGGCTCGGACCCGTCGGCGGCGACCCGCAACGCGCGCAAGCTGGTGGAAGAGGAGAAGGTCGATCTCCTGATTGGGACGGCGACGGCGCCTTCGACCATCGCCATGGCGGCGGTGGCGAGCGAATTGAAGGTGCCGATGATCGCGGTGTCGCCGATCGGCAAGCTGCCTGATACGCCCGAGCAGTGGGTGGTGTCGGTGCCGCAGCCGGCATCCCTCCTGGTCAAGATCGTCGCCGATCGCATGAAGCGCGACGGCATGAAGAACATCGGCTATATCGGCTTCTCCGACGCTTGGGGCGATCTCGTCTATAACGGAGCCAAGGCGGCCGAATCCGCCGGTGACATCAAGATCCAGAGCAACGAGCGCTATGCCCGCACTGACACGTCGGTGACCGCGCAGATCCTCAAGGTACTGGCCGCGCGGCCGGATGCCGTGCTGGACGGCGGCTCGGGCACGCAAGGCGCGCTGCCGCTGCTCAGCCTCGCCGACCGCGGCTTCAAGGGAAACACCTACGGCACGGTGGCGCTGGTCAATCCCGACTTCGTCAATGTCGGCGGCAAGGCGGCCGACGGCATCCAGGTTTCCGCAGGTCCCGTGATCGTCGCCGAGCAGCTGCCCGACGAGCACTTCGCCAAGAAGATCGCGCTGGATTTCCGCAGCGTCTACCAGAAGGTCCATAACATTCCGACCACCGACGGCTTCTCCGCCTACTCCTTCGACGCCTGGCTGATCTTCGCCAATGCCGCCGAGCGCGCGCTGAAGACGGCGAAACCCGGCACGGCGGAATTCCGCGCGGCGCTGCGGGATGCGATCCTCAGCACCAAGGAGCTGCCGGGCGTGCATGCCGTCTACAACTTCAAGCCGGGTTCGGTCACCGGTGTCGACGAACGTTCGCTCGTTGTGGTGCGCCTGACCAGCGGCGCCTGGAAATACGCGCCTTAGCCGGACGACGGCTGGCCACCACTACAAGGGGACGGCGTTCTCAATGACGAGCGACATCGCAGCCATTCTTGCGATCGACGGGATCGCCACCGGCGCAGTCTATGCGCTGGTGGCGATCGGAACCGTCCTCATCTTCACGGTGACACGGGTCATCTTCATTCCCTTTGGCGACATCGCCGCCTTCACGGCGCTGACGCTGGCCGCCCTCGACGCCAAGCGCTTTCCGGGCACGGGCGCGCTGGTCGTCATCCTCGCGTGCCTCGCAACCCTGATCGAGATCATCTCGCTGATGCGCGCGGGCGAGCTTCGCCTGCTGCCGCGCGCGCTGTTCTTCTATCTGGCGCTGCCGCTGGCCGTGGTTGGAATTGCCTGGCTGACGATGCGCGCCGATCCGCCGCTCGGTGTCAGACTCGTGCTCGCCTTGCTGCTGATCACGCCGATCGCTCCGCTACTGGACCGGATCGTGTTCCGGCCCATCGCCGACGGAACGGTGCTGCTGCTGCTGACCGTCTCGGTCGCGCTGCACTTCGCACTGGTCGGGCTTGGCCTCTTGTTCTTCGGTCCTGAAGGCGTCCGGACCGAGCCGCTGACCTCGTTCTCGACAGAGTTCGCCGGCGTGCTGATCTCGGGCCAGACCATGCTGATCGTGATCGCCGCCCTCGTCTTCTCCGGCCTGCTCTATCTGTTCTTCGACTTCACGCTGGTCGGAAAATCGCTGCGCGCCACCGCCGTGAACCGGACCGGCTCCCGCCTGATGGGCATCCGCCCCGCGCGCGCCGGCACCATCGCTTATCTGCTGGGCTCGCTGATGGCCGGCGTCTCCGGCATCCTGATCGCACCCGTCAACACCGTGTTCTACGATTCCGGCTTCCTGATAGGCCTCAAGGCCTTTGTCGGCGCCATCGTCGGCGGCATGACCAGCTATCCAGGAGCTGCGATCGGCGCGGTTGGGGTCGGCATCCTCGAAAGCTTCGCCTCCTTCCAGAGCAGCGCGCTGAAGGATGTCATTGTGTTCTCGCTGCTGATCCCGATCCTGATCTGGCGATCGCTCGCCTCGCTGCATTCCGAGGAGGAGATCGAGGAATGACGCGCCTTCACGTTCAGCTCGCAGCAATCGCCGCGGTGGCGTGCCTCGCGCTCGCGCCGCTCGTCCTCAGCCCGTTCAGCATCACGCTGATGAACTATATCGGGATCTATTCGCTGGTCGCGATCGGCCTTGCCCTGCTCACCGGCGTCGGCGGCATCGTGTCGTTTGGACAGGCGGCCTTCGTCGGCGTCGCGGCTTACGCAACCGCGTGGGTCTCGGCGCTGAACGGGTACTCGCCCTGGCTCGGCCTCGGGTTCGGCGTGGTGCTGACCTGCGGTGTCGCTGCTATCCTCGGCGTCGTCACTCTGCGGCTGCAGGGACATTTCCTGTCGCTCTCGACCGTCGCCTGGGGATTGGCGATCGGCTTCCTTTTCGGCAATGTCGAGGGGCTCGGCCGCTTCAACGGCATCTCGTCGATCCCGCCGATCAGCATCGGATCGTTCGCGCTCGTCAGCAGCGCGCAGATCTATTTCCTGATCTGGGGCATCGTCGCAGCGGTGCTCTTCCTCGGCTACAACCTGTTGGACTCCCGGCTCGGCCGGGCCATGCGCGCGCTGCGCGGCGGCAACATCCTGGTCGAGAGCCTCGGCATCAACGCCTTCCAGATCAAGCTCGTCACCTTCGTGATCGCCGCGTTCCTCGCCTCCCTCTCCGGCTGGCTCTACGCGCATATGAGCCGCTTCATCAGCCCGGGCCCGTTCGATGCAGGCATGGGCATCGAATATCTAATGATGTCGATGGTCGGCGGCGCCGGCAGTTTGCTCGGCGGCGTCGTTGGCGCGGCGATCGTCACCCTGCTGAAGAACAGTGTGCAGGACTATCTGCCGCTGATCGCCAAGGGCGCGTCCGGCCAGCTCGAGATCGTCGCGTTCTCCGCGCTGTTCATCCTGTTCCTGCAATGGGCGCGGCAGGGCATCGTACCATTCGTCGCGCGCTATCTGCCGAAGATCAAGCGCGAGCGGCCCGAGCCAGCGCCGCCGTTGCCCCGCCGCCCGCAGCCGGCACCGGGCGAGCTGCTTCTGAAGGTCGATGGCGCGGAGCGCCGGTTCGGCGGCCTCGTCGCGGTCAACAATGTCAGCTTCGAAGTCCGCTCCGGCGAGATCCTGGCCGTCATCGGCCCGAACGGCGCCGGCAAGAGCACGATGTTCAATTGCCTCACCGGCGCGCTCAGGGTGAACAAGGGCGAGATCGTCTTCGCCGGACGCCCGATCACGCGCGATCCGCAATCGCGCATCGCCAAGGGTGGAATCGCCCGGACGTTCCAGCATGTGAAGCTGCGGCCGCGCATGAGCCTCCTGGAGAACGTGATGCTCGGAACTTACGCGCGCACCAGCACGGGCCTGTTCGCCGGCGCCTTCCGCCTCAACCAGCGCGAGGAAGCCAGCACAAGGCACGAGGCGTTGATGCAGCTCGAACGCGTCGGGCTCGGCGACAAGCCGTTCGAGCTCGCCGGCAATCTGCCGCTCGGCAATCAGCGCATCCTGGAGATCGCCCGCGCGCTCGCCGCCGACCCGGCGCTGCTGGTGCTGGACGAGCCGGCGGCGGGTCTGCGCCGCCAGGAGAAGCTGCGGCTGGCGGAGCTGCTCCGCTCGCTGCGATCGGACCATCTCACCATCCTGATCGTCGAGCATGACATGGAGTTCGTGATGTCGCTGGTCGACCGCATCGTGGTGCTCGATTTCGGCTCCAAGCTTTGCGAGGGCGCGCCCGCCGCGATCCGCAGCGACGAGCGGGTGCAAGAGGCCTATCTCGGAGGCGTCGCGTGAGCGAGATGTTTTCGATGCGCGATGTGACCGTCTGTTACGACAATGTCGAAGCGGTCCGCAACGTCACGCTGTCGGTCGAGGAAGGACAGATCGTCACCGTGATCGGCCCGAACGGCGCCGGCAAGACCACGCTGCTGATGGCGGCGATCGGCCTGCTCGCTGCGCGTGGCCGCCTCGTGTTCCAGGGCAACGACATCGGCAGGATGTCGGTCGAGGACCGGGTCGAGCGCCGGCTATGCCTGGTGCCGGAGAAGCGAGAGCTGTTCTCCGACATGTCGGTCGCCGACAATCTCCTGCTCGGCTCCTACAGCCTGCGCGACCGCTCCGGCGTGCAGACGACGCTGGACGAAGTCTATGACCGCTTCCCCCGCCTGAAGGAGCGGCAGCGCCAGGCCGCCGGCACCCTCTCCGGTGGCGAGCGCCAGATGCTGGCGCTCGGCCGCGCGCTGATGGCCAAGCCGAAGCTGCTGATGCTGGACGAGCCCAGCCTCGGTCTCGCGCCGCTGATCGTGCGCGAGATCTTCCGCACCATCGCCTCGCTGCGCGACCTCGGCGTCTCGATCCTGCTGGTCGAGCAGAACGCCCGCGCCGCGCTGGAGACGGCCGACTACGGCTACGTGCTCGAGACCGGCGAGATCGTGCAATCCGGTCCGGCCAAGGATCTGATCCACGATAAAAGGCTGATCACGGCCTATCTCGGCGGGCACTGACCGGTCCGACCAGAACCGTCGAAAACAACCCCATGCACAGTAGCCGCTGACAGCGATGTCAATGGCTTAGCCACCCTTTTTGCGGATTTTGCGAAATCGGCTTGCTCCGTCGGGCAAAACAGTGGCATGATGTCATCATCGCCGCTCAGGCTTGTTCGCACCCAACAACGGCGGCTCGACACAGGGGCCGTTGTGGCGAGGCTCACATGTTTAGCACATCCTCATCACGCGGTACCTCGGCCTATCGTGAACGTCTGACGCGAGCCGGCCAACGAATCAAGGCAGCCGCAAGGTTGGTGGCGTTCGCGCTGGTCGCCGCGCTCGTTGCTGCAAGTTTGAACGCCACGTTTGGAGATACGCCGGCCGCACGAGGCTTTTCGCAGCCGGGCCTTCAGCGCATCGGTGACTATCTACGACATGAGATCGCGATCAGTAAAATTCCCGGCGCGATCCTGTTGATCCAGCAGCACGGAAAGCCGGTCTACTACGAAAAATTCGGCCTGCGCGACGTCGCAACCAAGGCGCCGATGACGGATGACACCATCTTTCGGTACTATTCGATGTCGAAACCGATCACATCGGTTGCCGCGCTGATGCTGGTCGACGACGGCAAGCTGTCGCTGGACGACCCCCTCTCCAAATACATTCCGGCATTTGCCGACGTAAAGGTCGGCGTTGAAAAGCCCGACGCGACTGGAAAGCCGGTGTTTGCGCTGGAACCGCTCAAGCGCCCGATCACCATACTTGATCTGATGCGACAGACTTCCGGTATCACCTACGGGTTTTACGGCGACGGCCCCGTGCAAAAACTCTATCGGCAGGCCGACCTTTACGGCGGCGATTTTGACAACGCCGAGTTCGCTGCGCGCCTGGCGAACCTGCCGCTCGCCGAGCAACCTGGCACGAGGTGGACCTATAGCCATTCCGTCGATGTGCTCGGGAGGGTGATCGAGGTGGTTTCGGGACAATCGCTGTTTCAGTTCGAGAAGGAGCGGCTGCTGGATCCCCTTGGCATGAGCCATACCGCGTTCTTTGTCGCGGACGAGGCGAAGCGACCGCTGGTTGCCCAGTTCCTGCCGGATGACCTGATAGAACCGCCCATTGCCGGAATCAGGGACCCGATGGTGCATAGGCGCTGGGAATCCGGCGGAGCCGGAATGGTCGGGACGACCGGCGACTACGCGCGTTTTGTGCAGATGCTCTTGAATGGCGGCACGGTCGACGGACGACGCTATCTGAAGCCGGAGACGGTGGCCCTGATGACGTCGGACCAAATCGGTCCCGGGAGCGGAATCGCACCCGCCGATATCTATTTTCTGGCAGTCCACGCCGGATTCGGGTTGGGGGTTGCCGTGCTCACATCGCCGCAACCGAAGAGGCCGTGGCCGCCAGGCATATATGGATGGGATGGCGTGGCCGGCACCTTTTTCTTTGTCGATCCAAACGACGATCTGTTCGCGCTGTGCATGATGCAGTCACCGTCGCAGCGCGGGCGAATCGAGACGGAGTTGGCGCCGCTGATTTTCGACGCGATGGTGAGGTAGCCTGCCAGAGCTTGACCGACTTCAGGGACCAATCGCGATTGCCGTTAGCCGGCGATGCATCGGCTCCTACCACGAGCCGCCCGCGTCACTCCTTGGCCGCGCCGGCGAGTTGATCGAATAGGCTTCCCTTTGCATTGAATGAGCGGTATCGGCCATTTGCGAAGTTGCGCCTCGTCTGCCGGAGGTCCGCTAATTGCGCCCGAGCGGACCAGATTTGCTCAACCTGAGTTCTTCGCATTTTGACCCAGAACTGACGTCTTCTTCTGACCGGTCGCTCCATCCTTTCCCCTACCTCACGCTCATGTGTCCACAGAAGGCCGCCGCCATTATTGAATTACGCTCGTAATTTTATATTATGATCGTAATGGCATTGAAGCTGAGCCTCTGATCTACGGCAACAGCGAACTGCCGCACACGCTTTTCGCGAGGACTCCATGAACGACCTTACCGCCGCTTCACGGCGCATTGCAGCGCAAGAACTTACGAATGACTCGCTGGGGGTCGTGTCCGCGGCAGCGGCCATTCGCAATGGCGAAATCACTTCAGAAGCTTACACCGCAGGCCTTCTGCAGCGTTCGCGAGCGCTGGCCGAACTCAATGCCTTTATCACCATCGACGAGGACGCGGTGCTGGCGGCCGCGAGGGATGCGGACAAAGCACGTGGGGCTGGATCGGCGGCTCCGCTGCTGGGCGTGCCGTTCGGGGTAAAAGACAGTTATTTGACGAGGGGGTACCCTACGAGCCTAGGACTCGATAGCCTCGCCCATTTCGTGCCGCGTGAAGATGCGGACGCTGTCCGTGCTATCACGCGCGCGGGCGCTCTGTTATTCGGGAAGAATAACCTGGTCGAGATGTCCTACGGCTTGACCGGTCATAATGCACGCTTCGGGCAGGTGAAGAATCCGTACGCACGCGATCGTGTGTCGGGCGGCTCGTCGAGCGGCTCCGCCGCAGCGGTGGCCGCCGGCCTCGTTCCGGCGTCGCTGGGCGGTGACACCGTTGGGTCAATCCGGGTGCCTGCATCGTTCTGTGGTGTCGTGGGATTCAAGCCAACGACCGGACGTTGGCCGCGCGATGGCGTTGCTCCGATCTCCCACACACTCGACACGACGGGCGCATTCGCGCGAAGCGTCGAGGACTGCATTTTGCTCGATCAGGTCATGACGGGTGAACAAGCGTCCGTCCAATCCTCCAATGGCGGCTACGATCTCAAGGGAGCCCGACTGGCTTTCGCGCCCCGACAGTTTCTCGAGCTGGTGGACCCGGATGTCGAGACCCGGTTCCGCGAGGTGGTCCGGCGGCTAGAGGACGCTGGCGCCGAAGTGGTCGAGGTCGACCTTGGCGACGATTTCAACGCCCTGATCCAAACCGCGACATGGGGCATCTTTGCTCACGAGACGATGGGCGCGATTTCGGAATTCCTTCGCCGCCATGACATTCCGACCACGTTCGAGGCGATCTATGACGGGCTCAAGCCTCAACTTCGGCAGGCGTGGGGACACATCGCTTTACCGGGTGGTGCAGGTGCGATCTCGGCAGAAGCCTATCAGACCGCGCTCAACGTGAGCCGGCCCGAAATCCAGCGCCGTTTCGACAGGGCGTTCGTTGCCCACGGAGCGGACGTCATTCTGCAGCCGACGACGCCGTGCACCGCGCCCTTAATCGAGGAGCAAGCGACCATCCATATCGCGGGGCAGGAGGTCAGCTATCTTGCATTGGCAAACCACACCGTGTCGGCGAGCAGCGTGGGGTTGCCGGGTCTCAGTCTTCCCGTCGGCCTTTCTCGCGCCGGACTGCCAATTGGCCTGGAGCTTGATGCTTCGCTAGGTAGCGACCGGACGCTTCTAGCCCTTGCACGCAAGATCGAAAGCGTTTTTGGTACCCGGCCAATCGCGATCTAGCGCCATGATCCATAGTCGCTGCTGGGTATTGGTGGAGTTGCGAGAAAATGCGTTTCGAGAAGGGTCACAAGGCGGAGACACGACGGCATATTGTCGACGTGGCATCGAAGTGCATGCGCCGGGACGGCATCTCCGCCACGGGAATTGCGGGGATTATGGGCGAGGCCGGCCTCACCAAAGGAGCCTTCTCTCCGCACTTCGAGTCCAAGGACGCGCTTGTTCGCGAAGCGCTGGGCAGAGCGCTGGGTGAGCAGCAGCTTTGCCTTGAGCAAGATCAGCTTAAGGGCATCGATCTCGAAGGCACGATCCGCCGATATCTGAACCACGCCCACCTTGAAGGCGCCGCGGACGGGTGTCCCTCCGCGGCGTTGCTTCCGGAAATCGCCCGTCAACCCCTGTCCACCAGGCGAGATTACGAGAAAGCACTGCATAGCTACGTCATGGCCCTGGCCGCACTGCTTCCCGGCGAAGATTCCGTCAAAAAGCACCGCTGCGCGATGGCCATCTTCGGCCTCATGGTGGGCACCTTGCAGTTTGCGCGAGTTGTGCCTGACGCTGCCAAAGCGCGGCAGATCATGGAAGGTGGCGTGGAAGCCGCGTTGCATTTGGCGCGAGGTCCATCACCTTAAGGTCAGGAACCGCGCGGAGGGGCTCAAGCCAGCATGCCGCGTGCCCCAAATACCCAAGCCCGCTTCGGGGTCCATCTGCGAAGTTGGGCCGCGCCTGACGCAGGTCCGCCCATCGTGCCTGAGCGGACCCGGTTTGCTCAGCCCAAGTTCTTCATGCCTTTTGGGCTCGAAGCCGACGCGTCGGTGTGGGCGTGTAGTTCTGCCAATGTCCCGGTTTACGGCTGCGGTCCTGATAAATTCATCTCACGCTCGGCCCGGAACACGTTTCCATAGAGACTTGCAATCCATTGACGACCGCGAGCTGTGACATTGAGATATCGTATCGCCGTACGAATTTGGGGGGCTACGTTCTTCCAATAGAACTGGGGATACTTGTAAACAATGTCTGCCGCCGTAGCGTAGCCCAGTGCCTTGTTGAGCCCAATCTCTTCAAATTCGTAAAACAGGGCGTTCGACTTTCTTAGATAATTGGGATCGCCGAGTTGGCCTATAAGATCCGCAGCCCGCAGTAACAAGCCCTCCTCTTCGATCAGACTGTCATTCGATGATATCGTATAAGGAAAACGGGTATATTCAATTGCTTGGGCAATTCGGTTCGCATCAAGGACTTCGACGGAGTCCAGGCGTTCGAGGACGAACAATTTCGAGCGGTCGACATGATAGGGAGCAAGGGCGGCATCAGATGATCCTCGAGGCAGACGAATTGTGCCACCAGTCACATCTGCAATAAAACAATCGTCTTCATCTCCTTGAACAACGCCGCGAACGTATCCGATGTCATGTGCAAGGCATGCCAAGATGAAGTTGGCATAATCGTTTGCTGTCGTTGGTCTCAGCAGGGCGCGTCCGGTTAAAATGTCATGTCCGGCAAGGGTAACGAGCAATGTGTGCTCAATATTGTGGTACAGGGCGTCGCTGTTACCAATGCATTCCAAAGTGAGCTTGGCCGCAAACGGAAGCAACTCAGTTAAACCGGCATGTGAAGCTCCAAACCGGTCCTTAGTTTCCGCGGTCAGAAATGACCCCAAAGCTTGCGATACTAGTTCCGGAACTGTGATCATTTGAATCTTCCGTTCAGCTTGTGCAGCGTGACAACTCTGCGTCGTGTAGGATGAGTTCAAACAATAAAGGACCTTCAACAGCAATAGTACCACTTCTCAACCGCGCCGGCGTTGTGGGGCTGCTGACGGTCGTAGGTGTGAAGAACAGCAACATCCTACACCTGCGTTAACCCTGTCGGCAAATGATCCGCGCGCGGCACGTCCACTGCCGACAGATTGCCTCATTGCAGCAGAGACTTTTTCAACAGCACTAACCTTGGTTAGAGGCGTATCATGCTGAGACCGAGCTTCCTGGGTCTCCTCATCGTATTGGCGGTAGGAGTCCTATCAGCCATGGAGCTGCGAGCTCCCCCGCGCTTCACGGTCGCGATCGTCCAGTCGCCTGCCGCACCACACGCTGGCTCAACGGCCTCGCCCGACATACTGGCGAAAGGCGATCGCCTTGACGTCGCCCCGGTGAGCAGCGCGACACCTCCCCAGGTTGCTTTGGCCGAAGCGCCTGTTGCTCCCCCAAACAATGCCAGTATCGCTTCGCCCGAGCCTTCAAGGCCGATCGCCCGCCAACGCCACAATTCGACGACGGCCGCGGGCGCCGGGCGTCCCAAACCAAAGAAGGCAATCGTTATCAAGCAAACTGCCATTGCCGAGCGTTCAAAGCCCGGAAGCGAGACCGTGTCCTGTAGGCTCGCGGCGTTTGGTGGCTTGCGCAAGGCGCTCAATTTATCCGGCTGCGAAATCTGAGAGGCGCGGGCTTACGCTTTGCGGTGCCCTATGGCCAAAGGCGTCTGCCGTGAACGCTCCCTCTTGATCGAACGCATGCCGTTAACCGGGTCCGGCAGCCCCGAGTATCTCGTCAAACGGCATCTTGCCGTTCTATCCAAGCCAGTAGAGCCTTCCGGCCGCTTCCGTGTTCGCGAGACGTCTGACTGGAAGCAGCACGCGGGAAACCTCGAAGCTGAGATGTTCAAGCGAGGGATGTTCTTTGACATCATCGATTGGTCGGAGGACCAAGGCCGCCTACCCCTTTAGGCCGACCTGATATCACGGACGACCCCTGACAGTTTGATCCCCAAGATCTCTTCGACCGAGATAGTGCTCGCCTCCAATATAGGAACTGCTCCTCAAGCCATCTATTGAACCCATACATGGCGGCGATCGTGGGAACTGATCGAGAGGTACGCCGGGAGAGTTCTCGTTGCAGGACGATAACACCACGCCCAAGGAGCCGCGTGACGGGCAAAGGCCGTCGAGCCTGGAGGAGGCGCGCAAAGTCATAGAAGATTACGCCAACGAGTTGCGTGAGATGCTTCGGAAGCTCCGCCGCAAAATGGATGAGAATCAATGACTGTGCGGGTGGTCTGCCGCAGCTCGCCGCTCGGTCGCATGCTCATGGAAGAGTACGAGAACGGCGGTATGCCTTACTGAGTGTAGTCGTGCTGCCGGTTTTGCTCCCTTCGGCAAGGAAGCGAGGGCATTGCGGGAGGTCTGGTCTTCGCCTGGCTGACCTCAACTCGGAGCACGGCGGCGTCCGCTTCCGAGAGATTACCCACCAATGGCGTGCTGGCTGCCGAGGGCCGCCTTTGGACCCAAACCGGAAGTTTGCCGGTCCGAGCACCGTTGCTTATTTGACCGTTTCAAGAGGCCGATTTCCGCACCGGACCATGCGACGGGTGATGTAAGGCGCCTACACGTTGATCTCGCCGGCGGCCCGCACAATCGCTGCAATGGCTGCCTTGGCTGCCGGCGATGAGGTTCTCCCTCGTAAGCGGACGATGCCCGTGCTCGACGGCGGCGACAGCCAGCCCTGCACGACAAGCCGAACGAGCGCGCCCGATTCCAGCTCCTCCCGTACCGCCGCGTCCGTCGCACCCAGAACGGTATCTGTGGTGAGCGCGACCGTCTTGAGCATGCCGTAGTTGTCGCACTCGAGCGCAATGGTGACATCCTGACCCCCAGGCAGGCCCAGCAGGGCGGCCAGCTCAACCGTTGAAGGGCTCAGCAGCGTAGGTACCGCAACTCCGTACGCCCAGACTTCCTGCAGCGTGTGCTCGCGCCCAGCCAGCGGATGGCCTGCCCGCACATACAGGTTGGCCGGTTGCCCTCCGATCAGCTGGATATCCAGCGCGGCATCCCTGGGCATGTCGCGCACATCGGCGGCAAAGAACTCGATGCTCTCGGTACGCAGGCTCTCCAGCAACTGCACCGAGTTGCCGACCTCCATGCGCAGCGCCAACTGCGGGTGCTGGCGGCGTAGCGCCACAAGCGCACGTGGCATAAGGGTGGCCGTCAACAGCGGCCCTACACCGAACGCCGTGTCGCCTAGCTGGCCGCCGCGGTAAAGATTCACGTCGCGCTGCAGGCAACGCGCCTCGAAAAGCAGCTTGCGCGCTCGGTCGATGACGAATTCGCCGGCCGGTGTTGGGCGGACATCACCCACGTCGCGGTCGAACAGGCGGATACCCAAATCGCTCTCGATGGCCTGGATGCTGCGGCTGAAGGCCGGCTGGCTGAGGTGAACGGCTTCGGCGGCACGGGCGAAGTGCAGGGTGTCCGCAAGGGCGACGACGTGGTTCAGGCGGCGCAGATCCATGGTATTGCGCTCCATGCATCAAGATGATGAGAACTATGCATTAGACGCATTATGCCGGCACTCCTAAAATCGTTCTCACGATAAAAAACATGTGAGCGATAGGAGACACCCCACATGAGCTCGCAACTGCAATACCTCCTGATCGGCGCCTGCATCCTGGGCTTTGCCGCCATGGAGCTCATCACCCGGCGCTACCAGACCACCGTGCGAGACAACGCGACAGCCAACGACACCTGGCTGGAGGTGCTGATGTTCGTCAGCCTGATCGCCATCACCCAGCCGATCGCTCTGCTGGGCAGCAACGCGCTGTGCAACTGGCTTATGCCCGCGCAGCACAACGCCTGGGCCAACCTGCCGTGGTGGGCCATGGCCGGCCTGCTGCTGATCGGCGATGACCTCACGCAGTACCTCTGGCACCGCGCCTCCCACACGCCGCTGCTATGGCCGCTGCACCGCGCGCACCACAGCGCGGCCTACATGAGCGTGCGCATTACCTACCGCAACAACTTCTTCTACTACCTGATGATGCCGGGCCTGTGGATCGGCGGCGTGGCGGTGTATCTTGGTTTCGGCCCGATCTATGCGGCGTACCTGGTGATCAAGCTGGCGGTCATCCTGGGCGCGCACTGCGCCTGGGCGTGGGACGCGCCACTGTACCGCATCCGCGCGCTGCATCCGCTGATGTGGGTGCTGGAGCGTACCATCTCCACGCCGGCCACGCACCAGGCGCACCACGCGCTCACCAACGAAGATGGCATCGGCCATTACAAGGGCAACTTCGGTAATTTGCTATTCTTCTGGGACGTGCTGTTCGGCACCGCGCATATCACACGGAAATATCCGGCCAAGGTCGGCCTGCTGGACGACATCCTGTTTGGCCCGGAGCGCTGGACCACGCAGATGTTCTATCCGCTGGTCCACTCCAAGCGCGAGCATTCGGCGCTGCGCCCCGGCGGCTATGGCTTCACCGAAGCCGACCTACCGACCGAAACCAAACAGGAGGCCGCATGAACGACCGCGCCAGGTTCGACGTGCTGGTTGCCCCGCCCGTGCGGGTGGCGCATTCGAGGCGCAGCAGCAGGCGTTCGCGATGCCTCGGAAGGAGCCGAAATGCGTAACCATCTAGCTTCATCCGACTCATCGGTATTGGTTAGGAGAAGGCGATGATCGTCTGTTCCTGCAATGTGTTCAGCGACCATCAGGTTCGGGCAGTGGTCGTAAAAGAGGCGCGACGGCCCCGTATGAGCGAGGTTTATGCCTGCCTCGGATGCAACGCCCAGTGCGGCCGCTGCGCTCACGTTATCAAGCGGATCATGGATGAAAGGGTCGGCTCCGCTCATGCGAACGCAAGCATGCACTAACTTGGCGTTGATAAAGTCACGCTCACGCGCGCGCCCTCGTTATTTCGCTTGGAGACACGCGAAAAAGCAAGAGAAAGGGAACTTCATGAACGCGCCTGTCAATTCCCGTTCGATCGACATTCCCGCTGAATTTCAGTTCTGCTTTGACAAGCAGCGTGCGGCTTATCTGGCGGCGCCGGAGCCACCCTACGATCAGCGCATGGCCGACTTGAAAGCGCTCGCGCAGCTCCTGAAGGACAACAAGGATGAGTTGGTCGCAGCGATAAACGCCGACTACGGCAACCGGTCTGAATTCGAGACCCTTTTCGCAGAATACTTCGTTGTCCTCGAAACAATCGCCGACGCCGCCAAGAATTTGAAGAAATGGATGAAGCCGCAGCGCAGACGTGTCGACTTCATGACCTATCCGCTCGCGCGAAATCGTGTCATCCCGCAGCCGCTCGGCGTTGTCGGGATCATCGTTCCCTGGAATTTTCCGCTCAATCTCAGCTTCTGCCCGCTCGCAGCGATTCTGGCGGCCGGCAATCGAGCGATGGTCAAGATGTCGGAAAATTCAAAAGCGCTCGCCCAGGTTCTGATGCGTATCTCCCCAAAGTATTTTCCGATAGAGAAGCTTGCCTTTTTCGAGGATGGCGGCGGACGAGGACCGGGATTCTCGTCATTGCCCTTCGACCATCTGCTGTTCACGGGATCCGGTGCTACCGGCCGCTCGGTCATGACCAACGCAGCCCGCAACCTCACCCCTGTCACGCTTGAACTGGGCGGCAAGGCACCTGCGATTGTCGGGCCTGACTTCCCGGTCAAAACAGCGGCGGAGCGCATTCTCTGGGTGAAGATGTTCAATGCCGGTCAGATCTGTACGAATGTCGACTACATGTTTCTGCCCAAAGGAAGTGAGGACGAGTTCGTCCGCCATTGCCGGCGGCTGTTCGCCGAGCGCTTCCCGGACATCAATGGCCAGGACTACACGTCGATCATCGATGAACGAGCTTTCACGCGGCTCCAGGCGACGCTGGAGGATGCCCGTACAAAGGGTGGGGTTCTGGTCAATCTCGCGGAACAGCAGATTCCGGACGCGAAGCGTCGCAAATTTGCACCGTATCTCGTACTAAATCCGACGGAAGACATGATTGTCATGCAGCGCGAGATCTTTGGCCCGATCTTGCCGATCAAGACTTATACAGATCGGCAGGAGGTCGCCGATTATATCAATAGTCACGACCGCCCGTTGGCAATCTATCCATTCACCCACAATGCCGAGCTGCGCGACTTCTACATCTCGCGGGTCATGTCGGGTGGCGTATCAGTCAATGAAGCTCTCCTGCACGTCGGCCAGCACGACCTGCCATTCGGTGGGGTCGGGGCGAGCGGCATGGGCCATTACCACGCGCGCGAGGGGTTCAACACCTTTTCAAAATTGCGCCCGGTCTTCTACCAGGGCCCTCTCTCGCCGATCCAAATGCTATTTCAGCCGCCCTACGCCGGCCGCCCAATGAGCGTCCTGCAGACGATGATCAAGTGGAAGACGTGATGCGAGCGCTTGATCCTCCTAACCGTCTGGCTGCGGCCTGGAGCCATTCTCATTGGCGCGGAGACCACCATGAAGGGTAAAGTCGTTGTCATCACCGGCGCGCTGGGCGCGCTTGGCAAGGTGGTCGCCGAGGAAGCACTTTCGCATGGCGCGCGCGTCGCGGGCATCGATCATGCGCCGCCGCAGCTCGCGGCAACCGCTGACCGGATCGAACTCGGCGGCGTTGACTTGACCGACGCCGCCCAGGCGAAAAAGGCGATCGATGCCGCGGCGGCGCAATTCGGCGCAATCGATGCGCTGATCAATATTGCCGGCGGGTTTACCTTCGAGACCATTGCCGACGGCGATCCCAAGGCGTGGAAGCGCATGTACGCTCTCAATGTCGAGACAGCGCTGAACGCTACCCGCGCGGCGATTCCGCACCTTCTGAATTCGCGCGCGGCCCGCATCGTGAATATCGGCGCGATGGGCGCACTGCAGCCCGGCTCCGGCATGGGTCCTTATGCGGCGTCGAAGGCAGGCGTGCACAAGCTGACGGAGTCACTTGCCGCCGAGTTGAAAGGCAAGATCACAGTGAACGCGGTGCTGCCCTCGATCATCGATACCGCGGCAAACCGCGCCAGCATGCCGAAGGCCGATCCCGCCAAATGGGTCGCGCCGAAGGAACTCGCCGATGTTATCCTTTTCCTGGCAAGCGACGCCGCCAGTGCTGTCACCGGCGCGCTACTGCCGGTCAACGGACGGGTCTGACGCCCGCTTTCGCGTCGTGTATCCGACGCGCGGGATCGGGGTTGGGCGCCAGCGTCCAACCCCGTTCTGCCTATCAGCTGGCGTGCAGGCCGATCAGTTCGCTCCCGACCCGGACACCACACCTGGAACAGGGAAGGTTCGGCACATCTCGACGCACTCTGACCTGAGGCGCGCGAGAACCGCATCGTCGCCGTTGGCCCGCAGAGCAGCCGCAATGAACTCGCCGATGCGACGCATTTCGGTCTCTCCCATGCCACGCGTGGTCGCCGCCGGTGTCCCGAGGCGAACTCCACTCGGCCTGAGCGGCGGGCGCGGATCGTCTGGAATAACCTGCTTGTTCGTGGTGATGGCTATGGCGTCGAGCACCTCCTCGGCTGCTCGCCCGTCGAGTCCGATGGACGCTGCCGTATCGACGACCATCATGTGATTGTCAGTTCCATCCGTCACCAGCTTCATGCCGCGCTCCATCAGTGCGCCGGCGAGAACCTTCGCGTTGCGCAAGACCTGCCGCGCGTAACCCTGGAAGTCCGGGGTCGCCGCCCTTTTGAGCGTCACGGCAATCCCGGCCACGACATTCATGTGAGGTCCGCCCTGCAGACCTGGAAAGACAGACGCATCGATCCGCCCCGCAATTTCCCTCCGGCACAGGATGATCCCGCCTCGGGGGCCGCGTAGCGTCTTGTGCGATGTCGTTGTCATGACGTCAAAGCCGGCATCAAGCGGATTGCGCATGACATCAGCGGCAACCAATCCGCCATAATGGCTCACGTCAGCCATCGTGAGCGCGCCAACTTCGTCGGCAACGCTTTTGAATGCGGCATAGTCGAGGTCGCGCGGATAGGAGCTGTAGCCGCACAACACCATCTTCGGGCGCACTTCACGCGCAATCGCGCGCAATTCGTCGAAATCTATCGCGCCTGATGATGGGGTCGTCTTGTAGCGCATGAAGTTGAACAGACGCCCCATGTGGGACACCGGCGCGCCGTGGGTGAGATGACCGCCATGGGAGAGGTCCATGGCGAGAATGGTGTCGCCGGGATTCAACAGGCCGAGATAGACGGCCTGATTCATCGGTGATCCCGAAAGCGGCTGAACGTTGGCGTGCTCGGCACGAAACAGCGAGCAGGCCCGCTGCCGGGCGAGGTTCTCGATGTCGTCCGTATACTGCTGGCCGCCGTAATATCTGCGTCCAGGATATCCCTCGGAATATTTGTTGGTGAAGACCGATCCGAGCAGTTCGAGCACCTCCGGATAGGTGTAATTCTCCGACGGAATCAGTTCGACGCCGTCCTGTTGACGGCGCTCCTCCCCCGCGAGGGCGGCGGCGATCTCGGAATCGTTGATCGACAGTTCGTTGCGAAATGACGGCATGCTCGGGCTCCTCAACACGCTGTTTTTCCAGCAGATGGGTTGCCCAGGCGATCGGCGTCCGAACCATTCGCGCTTCACCGTGGTCGTTTCCACGTTAGCTCGCCAGTCGCGCGATAGGACGAATGAGCACGGGGGCTCTTCGCAAAGCAAGGTTAGCCGACCTGCGCACCGTCTGCAACTGCCAGTTCGTGCGGCCGTGGGTCACCCGTGGCGGACAAGCTATCCGCGTACGAGCGTCACGCCGGTGACGAGACACACAACGCCGATTCCTCGCAGGACCGTGATGGGCTGTCGCGGCAAGCCGAAGAAGCCGACCTGGTCGAAGGCCAGTGAGCTCAGCAATTGGCCGACGATGATGAGCGTTGCCACCGACGTGACGCCGAGCCGGGGCACCATGGAGATGCTGGTGGCAATGAACATCGCGCCAAACACACCGCCTGTCCACGCCATCCAATGAGCGCGGCCGGCGAACGCTGCGTCGGGAATCGGTTCACGGACGGCGATGAGCAGCAGCA
The DNA here is from genome assembly GCF_019455395.1 of Bradyrhizobium sp. BR 10261. Classification (NCBI taxonomy): domain Bacteria; kingdom Pseudomonadati; phylum Pseudomonadota; class Alphaproteobacteria; order Hyphomicrobiales; family Nitrobacteraceae; genus Bradyrhizobium; species Bradyrhizobium sp. BR 10261. Next base: position 165,046 of record NZ_JACOFQ010000009.1, on the reverse strand, counting down.
GCAGAGCCACGGTCCCTCCACAATAGCTGACAAACGCGCTCCACCGCGCAGATTGCAACGCGTGACCAAGGCTTGCATTCAGGACTTGTTGAAGCGCGAGGCTGAAGCCTGCGGCCAGGACGACAAGAGATGCGAGGAAATTCATGCGGCTCCTTCAGACCCATCAGAGCAAGGAGCGGACAGCTTAGGCGCCTCCCCTACGCCGCGTCTGGAACGAAATCGACCGTTCGACTGCGAACGCGCTGCGGTAGGCCGCCGGCGTCACGCCATAGGCGCGCCGAAAATGCCTGCCGAAGTGGCTCTGGTCAGCGAATGCTTCGGCATAGGCAACGTCCGCGACGGGGTCGCCTCGCTTGAGCCGCATCCGGGACGCCGCCACGCGTATCGCCAAACGATAGGCGCCAGGCGTCACGCCGATCTGACGCTTGAAGGCCCGAATGAAACCGTCGCGCGAGTAGCCCGACCGTTCCGCGACCACACCAATCTCGAGATCATTGCACAGGACGAGCTTCGCCAGATCCAAAGTCTTCGCAAAGGGCACCTCATCGCTCAAATCAGCAGCGCCGACCGCATCGAGCAGGTCCTCAGGCGAAACTGCGCGTGAATGGCGCAGGTGTCTCGGCCTTGCAATCCGCCGCACGGCATCGCGAGTGTTCGGTACGTACAAATGGGTCACGACAGATCCCTCGCCTCCATGGGAGGAATGGGGGACGCCGGCGGGAATGATCACGACGTCGCCAGCGGTCGCACGGAATTCACCGAACGATGTCGCGTAGATCCGCCATCCTCTTCTGATCGCGGAGATCTGAACGTCGGGGTGGACGTGACAGGCGAGCGCAATAGGCTCCGCGGCCGAAAGCGTTCCGACTTCAATCAGCGAGTCGGCTGCCCATGGGCGATAGTTCCAGGAGTCGAGCATCCGTGTTTTATAGGGTGATTTCGTCACGGCCGCCATGAGGTCCGCTGTAAGAAGCATCGGGGCGCATATGAGTGGAAAGCCTGGTTCTGCTACGCGGACTCCATCGCGGGAGAGCGGACCGGGCGGAAAAGGGAACAAAGGCTACGCGATCCGATTAGAAATCTACGGCTGAAAGCTGGACAAGAATTATTCCTGGAGGAGCGTCCTCACTACAAAGGGAGCAACCAATGGATCACGAGCGAAAATCATCAGAAGCGGGGAAACGGGCCGCTGAGGGCTTGCGCGAGGCAGCTGCCAAGGACGAAGCGAAACGCGAGAGCAAGACGGGGCACGATCTCGCCAAGGGCGCTGATCGCTTCGAAGAACGCTCAAGAAGCTCCGATGGAAGAAGCGCAGAAGAAAAACAAAAAGGGTAGATGCCTACAACGGCCCGGCGTGGCCCATCCTTCGCAACCCGGCGCCGTTCTTTACCTCCCGAGCAGCCTGTCCGCCGGCGCTAACCACTGGTTCGGCACTGCACGCGCTTGGTTCACCATGGGAGTTCCAAAAGACCGTGACGCACTTCTCAGGATCGTTGCGACTTTGACGCAGTTGTCGTCCCGAGGACAACGGCGGCGAGCATGGACCAGAAGTTATACAAGCCAGGCGGGCGCGTGCGGCAATCGGCTCCGGGATTTGTCAGGGTGCGTGGTGCGCGCGAGCACAATCTGAAGAACCTGGACGTCGACATTCCCCGGGACGCGCTGGTCGTGTTCACCGGCGTATCCGGCTCCGGAAAATCCTCTCTGGCATTCGGGACACTGTATGCCGAGGCGCAACGGCGCTACCTGGAATCCGTCTCGCCGTACGCCCGCCGCCTGTTTCACCAGATGGCAGTGCCTGAGGTGGACGAGGTCGAGGGGCTGCCGCCGGCGGTGGCGCTGCAGCAGCAACGGGGATCGTCGACCACGAGATCGAGCGTCGGCAGCGTCACGACGCTGTCGAACCTGCTTCGCATGCTCTATTCCCGCGCCGGCGACTATCCGAAGTCGCAACCCCTGCTTTATGCCGAGTCGTTCTCGCCCAATTCGGCGGAAGGGGCCTGCCCCAGGTGCCACGGCCTCGGGCGCGTCTACGACGTGACCGAACGCTCGATGGTGCCCGACGATACCCTCACCATTCGCCAGCGCGCCGTCGCGGCATGGCCGACCGCATGGCACGGCCAGAACCTGCGTGATATTTTGACGACGCTTGGCTACGACGTGGACAGGCCGTGGCGCGAGCTTCCGAAAAAGGACCGTGACTGGATTCTGTTCACGGACGAGCAGCCCACGGTGCCTGTTTACGCTGGTTACGACGCCAAGGAGGTTCGGAGAGCGCTCCGGCGCAAGGAGGAGCCGAGCTATCAAGGCACTTTCACCGGCGCCCGTCGCTACGTCATGGAGACGTTCGCCAATACGACCAGCGCGATGATGAAGAAGCGCGTCTCACAATTCATGTTGAGCGCTGAATGCCCGCTTTGCCACGGCAAGCGTCTCAAAGCCGAGGCGCTCTCGGTCAAGTTTGCCGGAATGGATATTGCCGAGATGGCTCGGGTTCCGTTGAAGCAATTGGCGGTGCTGATGCGGCCATATTGCGACGGAAGCGCTGGCCGGCGGGACGCTCACCCCGAGAAGGCGATCGTCGTGCAGCGGATTGCCCAGGATCTGAGCGCACGACTTGGCGTGCTCCTCGACCTCGGTCTCGGTTACCTGAGCCTCGAACGCAGTACGCCGACTTTGTCACCGGGCGAACTCCAGCGTCTGCGTCTGGCGACGCAGGTACGCTCAAACCTCTTCGGGGTGGTCTATGTGCTCGATGAACCGTCTGCCGGTCTCCATCCCTCCGACACGGAAGCGCTGCTCCGGGCGCTCGACAAGTTGAAAGCGGGCGGAAACTCGCTCTTTGTGGTCGAGCATGAGCTGGACGTGGTGCGACACGCCGACTGGATCGTCGACGTTGGGCCCGACGCCGGTCGGCACGGCGGCAATATCCTTTACAGCGGCCCCGTCGACGGATTGAAATCCGTCGAGACATCGCACACCGCAAGATACCTGTTTGGCCGAGTCCCACCGCCACGGCAAAATCATCGCAATCCGAAAGGCTGGCTCAAGCTGAGCGGTGTCGAGCGCAACAATCTCGGGGGGATCGATGTCGCCTTCCCGCTGGGTGTGCTGACATCAGTCACTGGCGTATCCGGGTCTGGCAAGTCCAGCCTTGTCAGCCAGTTCCTCGTGGAGGCGCTGAGTAGCCACTTCGGGCAGTCCCACGCATCCGACGATGTCGGCGAGGACATCCTTCAGCGCGCGCCTGATGTCGCTTCGGGCGGCAAAATCACCGAAGGGCTTGATCGGTTGAAGCGGTTGGTCGTGGTGGACCAGAAGCCGATCGGAAGGACTCCTCGGTCCAATTTGGCGACCTACACCGGACTTTTCGACGAGGTGCGAAAGCTGTTCGCGCAGACGAAAGATGCGCGACGGCATCGCTTCGACGCCGGCCGATTCTCTTTCAACCTTCCGAAAGGGCGATGTCCGAACTGCCAGGGAGAAGGATTTGTCTGCGTCGAGTTGCTGTTCCTGCCCAGCGTCTACGCACCATGTCCGGAGTGCCAGGGTTCGCGGTATAATCCGGACACGCTGAAGATCAAGCTCAAGGGCAAGTCGATCGCGGACGTTCTGGCGATGACCGTCGATGAGGCCTATGCGTTTTTCCTGGGCGACGTCCACATTGCGAGGTCGCTCGACGTGATCCGGCAGGTCGGGCTCGGTTATATCCGTCTGGGCCAGCCGGCCACGGAGCTGTCCGGCGGCGAGGCACAACGGGTCAAGCTTGCCACTGAGCTGCAGCGCACCCAGCGAACGGGAAGCATCTATGTCCTGGACGAGCCGACCACCGGCCTGCATCCCTCGGATGTCGAGAAGCTGATTGTTCAGCTGAACGGACTGGTCGACGCCGGCAGCACTGTCATCGTCGTGGAGCACGACATGAGCGTCGTGGCCGCAAGTGATTGGGTGATCGACATCGGGCCAGGCGCCGGGGATGAGGGAGGACAGGTCGTCGCAGCCGGGCTGCCGCTGGAGATCGCGCAGCACGGGTCGAGCCGCACGGCGCCCTATCTGGCGCGAGCGCTGAAAGATTATCGGCTGCGATCATGAGGAGCAGCAGCAGAGCTACGGTCCCGCCACAATAGCTGACGAACGCACTCCACCGCGCACGCGCCGCACGGCACTGTGAGCGTCCGGTGCGTACAGATGGGTCGCGACAGATCCTCACCTCCATGCGAGGAATGGGCTGAACCGACGCGACGGCCTCCGAGCAGACAGGATCGAGCGACTTTGATCCTGCTCAAAACGACCGATTGCGGTGTCCCCTACAAAGGCGGTGCACTCAGACCCGAGTGCGGAGTACCCCTACCCATTGCGACAAAGGCCGCCGTCCCCCAACGGCGGCCTTTTTGTACCTTCACGCCGTCGTGCTCCCGCCTGCAAGACAGGGACCCGGCCCTTCTCGGAAGTTTCATGAGGCCTCACGCCTCACCCTGTGATCAACGGAGCCCGATGCAGCCAGTCATCGCTGTGCAGTTGGTCCAGCACGAATGTCGCGACCTCCTGTCGCGAGATGCTGCCGCCGTGGAAGTCGGAGAGATCCGTCAGGGCCTGTACCGCGCCACGGCCGGGCTTGTCGTTCAGGATCGTGGGACGAACGACGATCCAGTCGAGCCCGCTGTCTCTCACGATGGCCTCCTGCCTGTCCTTGTCGGCATACACCTTCTTCAGAAGCAGCGGGAAGATCACGCGATCGAACAGGAAGCCCCCATGCCCGCGGCTGTCACCGGCGCCGATCCCCGTGATCGCAACCAGGCGAGCGACATGCTCGGCCTTCATCGCCTGGACGAGCGCGCGCGTCGCGCTCGAGAGCAGCGTCACGTCGCGGAAGGGGCTCGCCGGCGTGCCGAGCGCGCTGACGACGGCGTCCTGTCCCCTCAGGGCTTCGCGAAGCACCTTCGCCGCGCGCACGTCGCCGAGGACGAGCCTGACGCCGTCCAGATCGCCGGCCTTCTGCGGTGACCGCACCAGCGCGGTGACCTGATGGCCGCGCGCCAGCGCCTGCTTGACGATCTGGCGTCCGGTGCCGCCGGTTGCGCCAAGAACCAGTATCTTCGTCGGTGACGTGCTCGCGTTACTGTCGATGAGGGTCGTCATTGTTGCCTCCATGAATGCGGATACTGATCGGGAACCAGATTGTTCGACGCGAAGGTGAATTGGTCAGAGCGTGCCGTCGGCGAGCAGCTCGCGGGTGCGCTTGAGCGTCGACAGCAGCGCGGCCCTGTAGCCTCTGTCGCTGTCGAACTGCGCCTGCTCGGCCTGCTCCTCGGGACCATCAGGCTGCTTTCCGCGCAGGCCGAGATAGCAGTAGAATCTCAGCAGCGGCTCGCCGGCATCGTCCTCGACGATCTCGTTGATGATGGCGCCTTCACGCGGGCCGGTGGCCTGGAAGAACGTGACCTTGCTCTGCGGCTCGAGCGTGATGATCTCGCGCAGATCCGCGCCGGCGATGGTGGCTTCGCGCACGAAGTGCGTCGCGCTCTCCGCGACGACGTCGCAACGCGTGCAGAGGCCGGGCGGCAGAAACAGGCGGGCGTCGCGCGCCTTGAGCTCCAGCCCTTTCCAGACCTGCTCGCGGCTCAGCCGAGTTTCGCCCTCGGGGTTCACGGGGACGGTGGCGGTCGAATAGATCATGACGATGGTCCTTGTTGCTGTGTTGGCGTTCGGCGGCGACAGCTGCGCCGGCCGGGTTGGTGACCACGAAACTAGTGATCCAAAAGAATAGCGATAGCCGCTTGTTTTGGACGCATCGTCTCACGGGTGGAACGGTCGTCAGATTTCCAGGAGCAGCCGCGACGCGGCGCTGCGCGCACGGCGCTTTCAAGTGCTGCAGTTCGAAGAGAGAGTGCTCGGAAGCTGATCGGCGGCGCTCGGCTCGGAGGAGGTCGAGCCACGCGCCTACCGCAGCCGGAATTTGACCTGGGTCAACGCCGAGAAACGCGCATCGGCACATCATTCTCGTGTGGCCGCCGCATGCGATTGCTTGCGGTCGGCAAAGCTCAGTCTGCGATCTCATGGAGGAAACGATGAGTTCCTCGAATTCTGCAATGAGCGACACGCATCGGCCAGTCAGCGAGACCATGCACGGGTCGGCGTCAATCTCATCACGACGGGGCTCGCGACCACGAGTCGCGATCGGAGGCAGAAAGCCCGTGAACGGGATCCAGGCAACGACGCGCTGATCCTCGCGTGCTCCGAGCTGGCCGAGATAATCGACTTCAAGACCAAACGACAGGAGAACTCCTCATGAACAAGATGCTGGTTGCAGTTTTCGAAACCGAGGCTTCGGCATTCGAGGGCTTGAGCGCCCTGCGGGAGCTTCATCAGGAGGGAGACATCTCGCTTTATGCCTCGGCGGTGGTCGTCAAGGACAAGGCGGGCAAGAACGAGGTCAAGCAGGCGGCTGACCAGGGTCCGGTGGGCACGGCTGTCGGCTTGGTCACCGGGAGTCTGATAGGGCTCCTCGCCGGCCCTGCGGGACTGCTCATCGGCGCCTCGCTGGGTGGCCTCGGCGGCCTGGCTTTTGATCTCGACAGCAGCGGCATCAGCGCGGCGTTTCTCGATGAAGTCTCGAAAGAGCTTTCGCCCGGAAAGGCGGCCGTGCTGGCAGACGTCGAGGAAACCTGGATGACACCCGTGGATACGCGTCTGCACAAGCTCGGCGCGACCATCTTCCGCCGCCTGCGCTCGGAGGTCATCGAGGATCAACTCATGCGCGAGAGCGCTGCGTTCGAGGCGGAACTGAAGGCGTTGCAGGAGGATCTCAAGCACGCAGCCGCCGAAAACCGCGTGGCGATCCAAAAGGACATGGAGCAGGTCAAGTTGCAGATCAAGACAGTGCAAGAGCAGGCGAAGAAGCGGCTTGACCAGGCCCGGGCCGAAACGGATGCGAGAATTCTGTCGCTGACGGACCAGGCAAAGCAGGCCAGCGATCGTGCCAAGCGCCGCATCGACAAGCGCATCGCCGAGGTCAAGGCCGATTTCGACGTCCGCGCAAAGAAGCTCAACCAGGCTTGGACGCTGACCAGAGAGGCGCTGGCGGCCTAGGCGTGGGCTTCTCAGCTTGAGGGCGCTCGGGGTTACGCCGGGCGCCCGCAATCGCCTGAGCACCGGCAGGCTCGTCATGGTCGCGGCTGCGGCGATGCGGAACCCGCGCGCCTCTCGGTTATCCCCACGTCGCAGCAGTCTCGTTTCGTGATTGAGCTCGTGCTAACCAGCACGCCCCGTCTTGCAAACGTGGACAGACTGCTCGCTCAAGGACACGCCATGAAAGCACCCGCAAATCTCGCCGAAAAGCTCGCAACCTTCACCGACCGGTTCTCCCCGCGCACGGTCGCGACCTATAACGACAACGACATCATGGTGGCGAAGCTCGAGGGGCCGTTTCACTGGCACAAGCACGAGGATACGGACGACTTTTTTCTCGTGCTCGACGGGACGCTTGACATCGAACTGCGGGATCGCACCGTCACCCTCAACCCCGGCGAGGTTTTCGTCGTCCCCAAGGGCGTTGAGCACCGGCCCGTGGCGCGCGGCGAAGTGCACATCCTGTTGATCGAGCCGACGGGGACGCCGAATTCGGGTGACAAGGCCACCGCGGCGCCTCGCATCCTGGTCTGATCAACCCGCGCGCGCGATCAGAGCAATCGCCGCCGCGATCATCAGCGCCGCGGCGAGACCATGGACGCCCCGGCAAGTTAGTGATCCGGAATCTGGCCAAATACCGTATGTTTGGGCCGACCGTCTCACGGGTGGACCCTATGGATTTGCTTGCCCTCGCCGATTTCAACCTCGTTGCACGACATGGGGGCTTCGGGAAGGCCGCCCGAGCCTCCGGACGGCCGAAGGCAACGCTTTCTCGCCGGGTCTCCGAACTGGAGAGCAGCCTTGACCTGCGCCTGTTCGAGCGCGGAGCGCGCACGGTGAAGCTCACCCAGGAAGGACGAGCGCTGCACGAGCGCACGGCGGCACTCCTCACTGATCTCGAACAGACGGCGGCGGCCATCGCCTCGGGCGGCGACAAGCCGCGCGGACGGTTGCGCGTGAGCGCGCCTCTCGTGTTTTCGCAGACCGCGATGGGAAAGCTGGCCGCCGGCTTCGCGCTGAAATATCCCGATGTCCGGCTCGAGATCACGACGGAAGACCGCTCGGTCGACATGATCGAGGAAGGCTATGATCTCGTCATCAGGGTCAATCCGGATCCGGATGAGACACTGGTCGGACGAATTCTGATGCGCGACCAGCTGGTGGTGGTGGCGAGCCCCACGCTGAAGCGTCCGAAGGGCGATCGCGCCGTTCCAACCGTGGTACGGGGCGCGAGCGATATGAGCCCCGTGTGGGATGTGACCGCGCGGGGCCGGAAAGTTCGGATCACGACCGATCCGGTGCTTCGCCTGTCGTCGCTCATCATGGTGCGCGACGCTGTCCGCGCTGGCGTGGGCGCCGCGCGCCTTCCCGTGTCGCTGGTCAGTCGCGACCTTGGCGCCGGCAAGCTCATCCATTGGGGCGATGTCGACGGGCCGCCGATCGCGCTCTGGGCGCTCTATCCGTCGCGCCGATTGCTGAGCGCCCGGGTGTCGGCCTTTCTGGATTTCCTCAAGGGCGCCTTCCCCTCGGGTACGCCCGAGGAGCTCGCCGCCCTCATCGATTAGGCGACCGGCCTGTCTTTGCGCACCACCCGCGTCAGCATCGGAAAATGCTTGTTGCCGCCCGCGAAGGGCGGGAATTGCACGAAGTCGGCGCGCATGTGCTTGATCACGTCGGAGGCGAGTGCGTGCGCGAGGGCCGCCGGGCTGTCGAACACCAGCTTGTTGCGCTGCATGTGCTCGACCCGCTGCGACGGCAGGCGATCGACCCAGTCGATGCGGGTGTAGATCTCGATCTGGCGGACATCAGGGAAGGTCCGCATGATCGCAGGGTGGTGCTGGAGATAATGCAGGTTCCAGGCGTTCATGTCCGCGGCCGGGCCGGGATAGTGCACGAGGTAGCTGCACGGCGTTGTCGTGTCCGCCGGATGCTCGGCGACGTCGACGGGAAACGCACGTGTCAGCATCACCTGGTGCGTGACGTCGAGGCCAGTGAGGCCGGAGTGCCCGGCGCCCGTCGCGAGGCTGGCCAGGATGCCGTCACGGCCCATCGCCGCCTCGCAGGCGAACAGGTCGGGAAAGCGCAGCTGAAGCGCAAACACGGGGCCTGTGCCATCGGCCTTGTAGGGATGGTCGACCGACTGGTCGAGCGGCGTGAACAGCATGGCCTCGGTCATCTCAGGGATCGATTTGACCAGCTCCGCGACGGCGTTCACCACGTCGGGATGAACCCGGCGTTCGCCCGTGGAATCCGAGAATGTCATGAACAGCGAGATCATGCCGGTGTTGCCTCGGCGCCCTCGCCCGCACTCACATGCGACACGAGCGCAGCCCTGATGTCATCGGGCCACGGGATCGCATGATGGTCGACCAGCGAGGTCGCGGCAAGGATCTGGCGGGCGCGCCAGCGCGGGCCGTTCGCGCCTGATATGATGTGCTCCAGATGGAGCGACGATCCGCCGACCTTGATGATGCGCAGGTTGAAGGTCAGGAGATCGCCGAAGATCGACGGCCGGGAGAAGTCGCAGGCAAGGTGCACCGTGGGCGTTCCGATCTTCCTGACGGTGATCAGCTCCGGCCATGGAAAACCGATTCTTGCCCAGAAATCCTCGACGACGCCGTTGAGGATGTTCAGGTAGGACGGGAAGTACGCGATCCCGGAGGGATCGCAATCTCCGAACCTGAGCTCGCGCTCGATCGCAAAATTCGTCATCAGATCGCGACAACCGGATGCCTGAGGACACCGACGCCGTCGACCCCGGCCTCGACCACGTCGCCCGGCCACAGCCATTCCTGCGGGGTCATGCCGGCGCCGACGCCTTCGGGCGTCCCTGTTGCGATGATGTCGCCCGGCTCGAGCGTCATGCCCGACGAGATGTCCGAGATCAGCACCGGAATGTCGAAGATCATGTATTTGGTGTTGGAGTCCTGCTTCATGACGCCGTTCTTGGTCAGCCACAACCTGAGATCATGCGGATCGGGAATCTCGTCCGCGGTGACGATGCAGGGGCCGAACGGCGCATAGGTGTCCATGCCCTTGGAGAAGATCCACTGTCCGGCGCGGCGATTATCGCGCGCGGAAATGTCGATCATCACGGAATAGCCGAACACGTGATCCATCGCCTTGTCGGTGGAGATGCGCGTTGCGGTCTTGCCGATGATGACGGCGAGCTCGACCTCCCAGTCGAGCTGCTGCGTCATCCTGGCATTGTGCTGGATCGCACCGCCCGGACCGATCACCGAGGTCGGCGGCTTGGAGAAGACGACCGGCTGCTTCGGCAGGTCCTTGTCGGTGTCGAGTCTCTCTGCGGATTCGGCAACATGGGCCCGGTAGTTCAGCCCGATGCCAAAAATGTTTTTCCGCGGCCGCGGGATCGGCGCCAGCAGCTTGACATCCTCGACCGCAACCGCCGCGCCGGCCGGGAAGCGGCCATTGGCCTCCTCCAGTGCATCCCGGAGCGCCGGCAGCAGGGTCACGCTGTTGTCGATGAAGGACAGCATATCATCAGGCCATGTCACGCCGCTGGACGCGCCGAGGTGTTCGACATCGACGACCAATCCGTTGACCAGCGCGCCGAGGCGCGCACCGCTAGAGCCCAAAGTGTAGGTGACGAGACGCATGAAGGATTTTATCCGGCTGTTCTGGTTGAATTCTGCAAGGAGGTGTCAGGCCGCGACCGATTGATAGCCGCCATTGTCGCCATAGGCCTCTTCGCGGTAGAGTCCGAGGCCTTCGATCACGGGCAGATCGTTGAAGCAGAACAGGCAGGCATCCTCGCTGGCGGAGCCATTGCCGTGCTCATGCCAGGCCCAGGAGGGAACGCAGAAGATGTCGCGCTCCTCCCATTCGAGCCGCTTGCCGCCGATGATGGAATAGCCGCGTCCCTTGGCGACCTGGTAGAGGAAGCTGCCGGTGTGCCGGTGCGATTTGGTTTTCTCGCCGGGCCGCAGCATTTGCATGCTGGCGCCGATGGTCTGCATCACATGGCCGCCGGTGATCGGGTTGACGTAGTTCATGAGAGTGCCGTCGTAGGGCGAGCCATCGGTCGCGGCGGCATATTTCTGCAAGGACTCGTAGGTCGGCTCCCACTCATATTTGAACATGGGCGAATAGCCCTTCGACCATGTCGAGCCGGCTGGGCGCAGGCCGGGATTGCCCCAGGTCTTGGTCATGTCGTCGACGGGATAGCCTGACGGCTCCTGCTGGATCTTGGGATGCACGACGAAGAAATTGGCTTCCAGCGCATTGACCAGCGGAATGTCGAGGCCGTCCTGCCAGATGCAGACCGAGCCGCCCGCCTCGACGCCATGCTCGTGCCAGGTGCCGTTCGGCGTCAGCACGAAATCCCGCGCGCCCAGCGTCATCTTGTGACCGTCGACGATGGTATAGGCACCCGCGCCTTCCATGATGAAGCGCAGCGCCGACGCGGAATGGGCATGAGCGGTGGCGACCTCGCCGGGATGCATCACCTGCAATCCCGAATAGAGCCAGCCGACCGCGGCCGACACGTCGCGGCGTCCGGGATTGTTGAGGTAGATCACCCGCCGGCCCGCCTTCTCCGGCGACACCAGCTCGACCGATCGCAGCACATGCTCGCGCAGATCCTTGTAGCGCCACAGCACGGGCACGGAGGCCGATTGTGGCGCCCACGGCTCGATCTTGTTGGCGACCGTCCACAGCGCGCCGGCTTCGTACTTTTCGAGATCCTTGTAATAGGCCTTGAGCTCGGGCGTGTCCTCGACATTGGCCCGGCCGATCACGTTCTCGCGCATGCTGTCCTCCAAGTCCTATTCCGATCGCAGTGGGATCGGCACGAAACCCTGCTCCGCGGCATCGCCCTCGCCTGCAAGGCCTAGCGGCGCCAGAGGGCGCCTGTTGACCCGCAAATCAAACACGTCGAACCGGTTGTAGTGCCCGACGATGTCGTGCATCTGCTTCGGCTGGATGCAGCGATCGAGGTCGATGTCGGCATAGACGATGCCTTCGTCGTCGATCAGCGGCGTGCCGACCACGCGGCCGTCAGGGCCGATGATGCCGGAGAATGCGCTGGACTTGCGCTGCAAACGCGCGCGGGCGTCGGGAACGACTGTCTCCATCGCCGCGATGATCTCTTCCGATACGGTCGAACATGAGACGATGGTAAAGATCTTGCCTTCGAAGGAATGGGCAATGGCGCGCAGCTTGATCGCCTCCGCCATATCGTAGTCCGGCGGTGCGACGGGAAGCGAGATGTAGCTGGCGACATGCACGAGCTCACCCTGGCCGAGCAGCGCAAAGCGCGCGAGCGTGTTGGTGTTCTCGCCGCAGGCAAGGCCGCCGAGACGCCCGATCTCGGTATCATAGACGCGCAGGCTCGAGCCGTCACCGCCGGTCCAGGTCAGCTTCTCTGCCCAGGTCGGCACCAGCTTGCGATGCTTGCCGAGCAGCCAGCCATCGGGCCCGATGAACACGAGCGTATTGTAGATCGCGCCGAGCGAGACCGGGCTGCGCTCGTTGACGCCGAGGACAACGTAACAGCCGGCGTCCCGCGCCGCCTTCCTGATGACGTCGACCTCGGGCCCCGGCACCAGCACCGAGGCTTTCGCGAGCTTTTCGAACCACGCACTGCCGGTGACGGGATCGGTGATCCAGTTCCAGTAGGGATAGCCGGGTACGAACACTTCGGGGAACGCGACCAGCCTGGCGCCATGGGCCGCCGCTTCACGCACCAGTGAGGCTGCCTTGTCGACGGTCGCGCTCGCATTGAGATAGACTGGCGAAGCCTGCACGGCGGCAGCTTTAAAGCGCGGCAGCTTCAGCATCGGCCCACCCTGTCGGCTCGCTCATGACCGCCGTGCCGGAAGAGCAGATCCGCAGGCGTGGTCACACGGCGCGCGTTGACTTACTTCACATGTAAACGTATGCTATCGCATATTTCTGGAGGGTGCAATGGCTGAACGTTCCTTTGCTCGCGAAGTCGAGGATCTCCGGCTCGGCGATGGCGACACCTTTCGCGGCGAAGGCATCCTCGCCATCACCAAGGCGCTGCTGCAATCGGGCGTCGCCTATGTCGGCGGCTACCAGGGCTCGCCGATCTCGCATCTGATGGACGTGCTCGCCGACGCCAAGGACGTGCTCGACGATCTCGGCGTGGTGTTCCAGAGCTCCGCCAATGAAGCCGCCGCCGCGGCGATGCTGTCCGCTTCGGTGATGTATCCGCTGCGCGGCGCGGTGGCGTGGAAGTCCACCGTCGGCACCAACGTCGCCTCGGACGCGCTCGCCAATCTCGCCTCAGGCGGCGTCACCGGCGGCACCATGATCATCGTCGGCGAGGATTATGGCGAGGGCTCCTCCATCATGCAGGAGCGCACGCACGCTTTTGCGATGAAGTCGCAGATGTGGCTGCTCGACCCCCGACCCGACCATGAATGCATCGTCAACCTGATCGAGAAGGGCTTTGAGCTCTCGGAAGTCTCGAACACGCCCGTGATGCTGGAGGTGCGCGTCCGCGCCTGTCACATGCACGGCAGCTTCGCCTGCAAGGACAATGTCCGCCCCGCGCACACCATCAAGGACGCGCTGAACAATCCCAAGCGCGACGTCAATCGTATCGTGCTGCCGCCGGCGGCCTATGAGCACGAGCAGGAGAAGATCAAGACGCGGATGCCCGCGGCCATCGGCTTTATCAGGGACAACAAGCTCAATGAATGGATGGGGCCGAAGGAAGGCAAGGTCGGCATCATCATGCAGGGCGGCATGTACAATAACGTCATCCGCGCGCTGCAATATCTCGGCCTGTCGGACGCCTACGGCAATACGCAGGTGGCGCTCTACGTCATGAACGTCACCTATCCCGTGATCGACACGGAGGTCGCGGAATTCTGCACCGGCAAGGATGCGGTGCTGATCGTCGAAGAGGGCCAGCCGGAATATCTGGAGCAGGCGATCAACACGGTGCTGCGCCGCAGGGACATCCAGACGCGCGTCCATGGCAAGGATGTGCTGCCGATGGGCGGCGATTACACGGCGCAGGTGCTGCTCGGCGGCGTCAGGGAATTTCTGGAAAAGACCGAGCCGCGGCTGCTGGGCAACCGGCCGCCCGCGCCGGATGCGGCGCCCGTGCTCAATCACCCCGCGGTCGAAAAGCTCAAGCAGGTGGTGCCGGCGCGCCCGCCCGGGCTTTGCACCGGCTGCCCGGAGCGGCCGATCTTCGCCGCGATGAAGCTGGTCGAGGAAGAGCTCGGCCAGCATCACGTCTCGGCCGATATCGGCTGCCATCTGTTCTCGATCCTGCCACCGTTCAACATCGGCGCGACCACGATGGGCTTCGGCCTCGGCCCGGCCTCGACCTCGGCCTTCAACGTCAAGGCCGATAAGCGCTCGATCGCCGTGATGGGCGACGGCGGCTTCTGGCACAACGGGCTGACGAGCGGCATCGGCAATGCCGTGTTCAACAAGCATGACGGCGTCTTCGTCATCGTCGACAACTACTACACCTCGGCGACCGGTGGTCAGGACATCCTGTCCTCGCGCGCGGTCAACAAGCGGCGCAAGACCAACAATTCGATCGTGCAGGCGGTGAAAGGCATCGGGGGCCAATGGGTGCGCCAGCTCGATCGCACCTATGATGTCGGCAAGATGCGCGACACGCTGAAGGAGGCGCTGACGACCAAGGAGGAAGGCCCCAAGGTCATCGTCGCCTCCTCCGAATGCATGCTGAACAAGCAGCGCCGTGCGAAGCCGCAGATGAGCAAGGCGATCAAGGACGGCGTTCGCATCGTCAAGGAGCGCTTCGGTGTCGACGAGGACGTCTGCACCGGCGACCATGCCTGCATCCGGCTCTCCGGCTGCCCGTCGCTGTCGGTGAAACAGCTCGACGATCCCTTGCGCGACGATCCCGTCGCGGCGATCGACAATTCCTGCGTCGGCTGCGGCAATTGCGGCGAGGTCTCCGAGGCCGCCGTGCTCTGCCCGTCGTTCTACCGCGCCGACGTCATCCACAATCCGACCGGGTGGGACAAGTTCAAGTCGAAGGTCGCGATGCGCGTGATCGGCTGGCTGCAGCGCCGGCGTGACCGCCGGCGGCCGGCGCTCGAGGTACTGGCATGAGGGACGAGACGGTCCGGCTGGCCCTGCCCGTTTCAGGCGAAGCGACCGAGCGGCCGATCTCGATCGCCATCGTCGCGATGGGCGGCCAGGGCGGCGGCGTGCTGACCGACTGGATCGTGCAGCTTGCCGAGAACCATGGCTGGGTCGCGCAATCGACCTCGGTGCCCGGCGTCGCCCAGCGCACCGGCGCCACGATCTACTATATCGAGGCGATGCCGCCGCTGGATGGCCGCAAGCCGATCCTGTCGCTGATGCCGACGCCGGGCGACGTCGACGTGGTGATGGCGGCGGAGTTCATGGAGGCGGGCCGGTCGATCCTGCGCGGCCTCGTGACGCCTGACCGTACCACGCTGATCGCGTCCAACCACCGCTCGTTCGCGGTCGGCGAGAAGATCGCGCCGGGCAACGGCATCGCCGACAGCGGCGCCGTCACCGGTGCCATCGGGATTGCGGCGAAGACCGAGATCATCTTCGACCTCAATGCGTTGGCGATCGCGCATGGCAGCGTCATCTCGGCAGCGATGTTCGGTGCGCTCGCGGCCGCCGATGTGCTGCCGTTCAGCCGCGACAGCTATCTCGACGTGATCCGCGCCGGCGGCAAGGGCGCCAAGGCCAGCGTCGAGACCTTCGAGGCCGCCTTCGAGCGGGTCAAGACCGGCCCGGCCGAGCTAGCAGCACCGGCGCAAGCCAAGCCGGCCAACAAGACGCCCTCCTCCGCAATATCAGATCCGCAACTCGGCGCGCTCATTACGAGATTGAATCAGGAGCTGCCCGTTTCAGCGCTTCCCATGGCGAGCGCCGGCTTGAGAAAGGTTGTCGACTTCCAGGACGCCGCCTATGGCGCCGAATATCTCGACATCCTCAAGGAGCTGCACGCGGCCGACCGCAACGCCGGCGGCGGCACGCACGCCTATGCCTTCACGGAGGCCGCGGCAAAGTATCTCGCCAACGCGATGAGCTATGACGACGTGATCCGCGTCGCCGACCTCAAGACCCGCGCCGGCCGCCGCGCGCGGATCGAGAGCGAGCTCGAGATGACCGACGGACAGGTGCTGCACACCACCGAGTTCATGCATCCCCGAATGGAGGAAGTGATGGGCATGCTGCCTGCCAGCTTTGGCCGCTGGCTCGGCACGCGGCCGCGCCTCGTCGGCTGGCTCGATCGCCGCGTCAACAAAGGGCGGCGGGTGCGGACCTATTCGCTGCCCTGGTTCCTGATGCTCTATGTCGTCGGCGGCATGCGCGGCCTGCGCCGCCGCTCGCTGCGTCACGCTAGCGAGACGGCGCACCGGGATGCATGGCTGAAGGCCGCGCGAGAGGCGGTCGGCAGCAATTACCAGCTCGGCGTCGAGATCCTGCAATGCCGCCGCCTGGTCAAAGGCTATTCCGATACCCATAGCCGGGGCCTGTCGAAATTCGACAGGACACTGGCTGCGATCAAGCTGATCGAACGCCGCGAGGATGCCGCCGACTGGGCCCGCCGCCTGCGCGAGGCCGCGCTGAAGGACAGCGCCGGCACGGCGCTCGACGGCGTGATCCAGACCATCAAGACCTTTGCGTGATTCAAACGGAGCCGAGCGCAGGATTGGATTGCGGCGCAACCCCCGAGACGTCAGGATCAGGCGGCTTGACTACGATTCTCAAGTCGTTCATCGGAGCGACAAATCCGCCATAATCCCCTTAAGCTCGACGAGACATTCTGTCCTCAATGGTCATGCGATGCCGGCAGCACTCAAAGAGAACATTGTTCCCGTCCCTGGGCAGATCGAGACGCGGCTCTGGCTGCAATTGCTGTCGTTGCATGGCGAGCTGTTTGCCTCGCTCAATTCGATGCTGAACGCCGAGTTCGGCCTGTCGCTGGCGAAGTTCGACGTGCTGGCCCAGCTGGATCGCTACCGCGATGGCCTTGCGCTCGGGCAGCTGTCCCAGAATTTGAAAGTCACCGGCGGCAATGTCTCCGGCCTGGTGCAGCGCCTGCTCGCGGACGATCTCATCAGCCGGGAAATGTCGAGCGAGGACCGGCGCTCCTTCATCGTGCGCCTGACGCCGAAGGGCGAAGCGCTGTTCAGGAAGGCGGCCGACGTGCACAAGAAGCATCTCGCCAAACGATTCGAGAACATGTCGGCCCGGGAGCTGGACAACGCGCTGTCGGTGCTGAAATCGCTTTCTTCGAAACTTGATACCGAGAGCAAGAAGCAAAGTCGCAAGAGATAATGGCCAGAGAATCCAAGAGCCGATGGAAGTCGGGTCCGCCGCGGACGCGGGACCAGCTGCAAAGCTACATCCCCTATCTGTTCAACCGGCTCGCCAATCGCTGGAACCTCGACCAGAACCGCGACCTCAGCGAGCACGGCATCAACAATGTCGTGTTCCGGACGCTGTCGGTGCTGTTCATCTACAAGACCCTGACAGTCAACGAGGTCGCCGTGCTCGCGGTGACCGAGCAGTCGACCGCGAGCCGCATGGTCGAGTCCATGGTGTCGTCGGGCCTCGTCAAGCGCGAGATCGCCGAGGAAGACCAGCGCCGCCGCGTCGTCGGGCTGACGCCCGAAGGCGAGGCGCTGCTGCGCAAGATCTGGCCGATCATGGCGAACAATTACGACAGGCTGATCGAGGGCATCGATCCTGACGACATCGAGGTCTGCGCGCGCGTGCTGGCCAAGATGGTCGAGAATATCAAGCAGAACCAGATCTGATTTGTGCGCTTAGATCACGCCGCGGGCTCATTCGACCCCTCCCGCTTGCGGGAGAGGCGTAAGCCGCCTTCGGCGGCCGGCTCCTCAGGAAACGCCGAGGCAAAGCCGCGGCTATGGCGGAGCGCCCGGGTGAGGGCTCTCTCTTCTAGCTAGCAGTTGACGGCGGCGTTGACGAAAAGCGCCGTGCGGGCGCGGCGACCACCGGCCGCGCCCACAGAGCAATGTTCAGTTCTGCATTAGCTGCTTCGCGTTGTCGGGCGTAATCGCGGTGGTCGGCACGGTCACCACGGTCGGCACCTTCTCGGCGCAATCAAGCAGGATTGACTTTGCCATGTCGATCGCCTCCGGGCCTCCGGTCGGATAGGTGAAGGTGGCCGCCCACTCGCCTTCCGCAACCGCGCGGATGCCGCCAGCAGGTCCGGGCAAGCCGTCGGTGCCGAGGATCTTCACCTGATCGAGCTTGCCGGCGCCCTTGGCCGCGAGGCGCGCACCGGCCGCCATCATGTCGTTGCTCGCATAGACCGCCTTGATGTTCGGATGGGCCTGGAGCATCGCGGCGAACGCGGTCTGCGCCTTGTCCGGCAACCAGTCGGCGGCCTGCTCGGCGACGACCTGGACCTTCGGATTGTCCTTCACGCCGGACTTGAAGCCGTTGAGCCGTTCGACGGCGGGCGTCGAGCTCGGCAGGCCCTGGAGCACAGCCACTTCGCCGCCTTGCGGAAGGAGCTTGTCGGCGACGTATTTGCCCGCCTCCTCGGCGATCTTGAAATTATCGCCGCCGATGAAGGCCGTATAGTCCTTGCCGGGCTCTCCGACCGTCTTGCGGTCGAGTTCGATGACGGGAATGCCGGCCTTCATGGCCCGCGCGACGACCGGCGTCAGCGGCGCGGCCTCGAACGGCGAGATCAGGATCAGGTCGACCTTCTGGGTGATGAAATTGTCCATCTGCGAGGTCTGCGTGTTCACGTTGCCGGCGCCGTCGGCGATCTGCAGCTTGAATTGCGGCACTTTCTTCGCCGCAGCGGTGAGCTGATCGTTGACATGCTGGCGATAGGGCTCGGCATTGTTGGCCTGCGAGAAGCCGATGACAAACTCCCCGGTCTTGCTGCACTCCTTGACCAGCGGTGCGGCCTGCGCTGCACCGGCGACGAGCGCCGCGGTGCCGGCGCCCAGCATCAGATTGGACCATAACCTTGACTTGGTAGATGCGCGTCGCATGATTCACTCCCCTGTTTTGCCTTGAACATTCCGCCACTACGGGCGGTCGCTTGCCGGCGGCCGCTGGCCACCGCCAGATCCTTGCGTCCCAGCCTTTGCGTCGCCATTGGGGTCAACGACCCAATCCCTCGCGGCGACGAACGAGAGATTGAAGAACCGCGGCCACGACGATGATCGCGCCGGTCGCGAGCAGCTGCAGCGCCGCATTGATGTTGTTGAGCTGAAGGATGTTGGCCAATGCACCGAGCATGATCGCACCTGCGATCGTGCCGATCATCGAGCCGGCGCCGCCGAACAGGCTGGTGCCGCCGATCACCACCGCCGCGATCGCGGTCAATTCGTAACCTGTACCATCATTGGCGCTGCCGAAATTGAACTGGCCGGCGTGGACGATGCCGGCGATGGCCGACACCAGACCCGTAATCGCATAGACCGAGATCTTGACCAGCGTGACTGGCACGCCGGAAAGCCGCGCCGCCCGCTCATTGCCGCCGACCGCGAAGACATAGCGGCCAAAGCGCGTGAAGTTCAGCACGAAAATGGCCACGATCGCGACGACGAGAAAGACCAAGGTTGCGACCGGAACCGTGTTGTCGAACAGACGATCACCCAGCACCGAGAAGATCGGCGGCGCAAGACCTGGACCATTGCCGTAGGAGATATTGATGTACTGGTTGTTGGAGATCACCAGCGCCAGGCCGCGTGCGACCTGCAGGCCCGCCAGCGTCACGATGAAAGCCTCGAGGCGGAAGCGGGTCGAGATCGCGCCCTGCGCGCAACCGAACAGGGCGCCGCAGATCATGACGAACAGCAGGGTCGGAACAAGTCCCCAGCCCCAGGTCGTCATGATCGTGGCGGTGAGCACACTGCACAGGCTGAGCAGCGCGCCGACCGACAGATCGATGCCCGCGGTGATGATGACGAAGGTCATGCCGACGGCGATGATGCCGGTCTCGGAAATCGCCCGCACGATGTTCGCGATGTTATCAGGCGCCAGGAACAGGATGGAGCCGTGCCGTCGCGGCGAGAAGATGACGCCGCCGATCGCAACGAGGATGAGGCCGATGACGCTCTGAAAGCGGACCGCGATCGCGAAGAAATCAAGTCGGCGCCTCGGCGTCGACTGTGCGGGTGCGGATTTCAAGAGTGTTGCGGCGTCATTCATCGCTATCGTCCTGACTGGATTCGGCCACCGCGAGGATGTCGTCCTCCGCGGCGCCGGCGGAAAATTCGGCAACCGTACGCCCACCCCTCAGCACGACGATACGATCGCACAGGCCGATCAGTTCGGGCATTTCGCTTGAGGCGACGAGAATGCCGACGCCTTGGGCCGCGAGCTCGCGAATGCGGGCATAGATTTCGCCCTTTGCGCCGACATCCACGCCGCGCGTCGGCTCGTCGAGTAGAAGCAGGCGCGGCTCGCCAAGCACCTCCTTGGCAAGCGCGACTTTCTGCTGGTTGCCTCCGGAAAGGGCGCCGACCGCAAGCTCAGGCCGCGGCGGCCGCACGTCGAACGCCTTGATCGCCTGACGGGCGAGTCTTGCCTGGCGCACCTGCGACATCAGAAAGAACGGCGACACGCGCCGCAGCACCGAGGCGACGAGATTGCGTTCGACGCTGTCGCGCAACATCAAGCCAGCGCCGCGGCGATCATCGCTGACAAAGGCGACGCCGGCGCGGCGCGCCTCCGGTATGGAGGTCAGCCTGGCCGGCCTCTCCCCGATCTCGACGCGGCCCGACCAGGCGCCGGGACCGCCCGCGCCATAGAGTGCAGAGAGCAGCTCGGTCCGTCCCGCTCCCATGATGCCGGCCAAGCCAACGACCTCGCCGGCGCGCACCTCGAGCGAGATCTCGCGCGGCGCACGCCAACCGGCCTTGGGCCGGCGCGGGCGATAGGCGGCCCGCTCGAGATGCAGCACACGGCGACCGAATGCGCCGCTGCGGCGCGGATAGAGCTCTGCGAGCGGCCGTCCGACGAGCAACGCCACGAGATCGGATTGCGGAGCGGTCGGCGGCGCCGTCCCTGCGATCCTGCCATCGCGCAAGATCGTCACGCGGTCGGCGACGCGCGGCACCTCTTCGAGCCGATGCGAGATATAGACGATGCCGACCCCGCGCCGTGCGATCTCGCGCATCACATGAAACAACCGCTGCACCTCCGCAGCGGTCAACGCGGCCGTCGGCTCGTCCATCACGAGAATTCGCGACGCGTAGGTCAGGGCCTTGGCGATCGCGACGATCTGCCGCCTGCCGACCGACAATTCACCGACGGGCTGATCGACATCCACATCGAAGCCGATCTCGTCAAGCCGCGCCCGCGCCGCGCGACGCATCGCGCCGCCGTCGAGCACGCCGGCCCGCGTTAACTCTCGGCCGAGGAACAGGTTGGCGGTTACGTCGAGGCTCGGGACGAGATCGAGCTCCTGAAAGATCGTCGCAACCCCCGCGGCCTGCGCGGCGCGTGGATCGGTGAAGCGGACGGCGGCCCCGTCGACGCGGATCTCGCCCTGATCCGGCGCGATCACGCCGGAGAGAACATTCATCAGGGTCGACTTGCCCGCGCCGTTCTCGCCAAGCAGCGCGTGGATTTCCCCGCCTTCGAGATCGAAATCGACGCCGCGCAGCGCCTGCGCGCCGCCAAAGCTCTTGACGATGCCGCGCATGGCGAGCAACGGGGTGTGAGAGCCCGTGTTCATTTGGGCCTCCCGCAAGATTCGCGCTCGATGATAACAGCGTCGAGTTGAATGGTACGCCGCGCCCCTTGCGGCGCGGCGATGCGCTCCATGAGCAGGAAGGCAGCGCGCCGGCCGATCTCGGCGCAGGGCTGCGCGACCAGCGTCAGGCGCGGCTCAAAGCAATCGGCCCATTCGAAATCGTCGAAGCCGACGATCGAGATATCCTTCGGCACCCGCAATCCGCGCCTATGGATGGCCTTCATGATGCCGATCGTCGCGAGATTGTTGCCACCGACCAAGGCGGTCGGCGGCTGATCGAGATCGAGGAGCCGCTCCGCCGCCTGCATCGCGCTGTTCGTCGTCGCACTGCCGGTCACCAGAAGTCGTTCGTCGATCGCGCCGCCGGCGCCGGCCAGGCCCTCGCGATAGCCGGCAATGCGCTCGAGCGTGGTTGCGAACCCGGGATTGCCGCCGACATAGCCGATGCGGCGGTGACCGTGCGCGGCGACCCGCGCGACGAGATTGCGCATCGCCTCGCGGTTGTTGATGCCGACCTGATCGAAGGTCGGGTCGGGCATGCGATCGACAAGCACACCGGGGAGCCCGACGTCGCGCAGATAGGCGAGCGCGCGGCGATCGGGATCGGGACTTGGCGCGAGGATGATGCCGTCGACGCGCCGTTGATGCAGCGCCATGACGACCTCGAGCTCACGGTCGGGGTCGTCCTCGGTATCGGACAGAAACACCATCATGCCGAGGCGCGCACACTCGGTTTCGATCGCACAGATGATGTCGCTGAAATAGGGATTGGAGATCGAAGAGATGGCGATGCCGACCGAACGGGTCGACGCGGCCTTCAGGCTGCGCGCCATGATGTTGGGGCGGTAGCTCAAGGAGGCGATCGCCGCTTCCACGGCGCGTGTCGTGTCCGGCGCAACCCGCCGCGTACCGTTCACGACATGTGAAACGGTTGAGACCGAAACGCCCGCTTTGCGGGCTACATCGGCGATGGTCGCCACGTCCCCTCCCGTGCCTGGGCTTTGTTGAACGACCCAAGTTTTGGAGGATTATGGCACACGAAAACGTTTGCGCAATCGTTTTTATGCCATTTATATGTTGCCTACGGCGGGTGGCTTTACGGCCCGAGCCCGACGAGGCTGGTGCCGCCGCAGACATAGAGCACCTGGCCGGTGACGAAGTCCGAGCGCTCGTCGAGGAAGAACGAGATGGCGTGCGCGACATCCTCGCGCGAGCCGAGCCGCCCGACCGGGACGTTGCGCGCCATCCGCTCCTGCTGCTCGGAGTCCTTCGGGATGATGCCCCAGAAATTGCCGGTGAGGATCGGCCCCGGCGCCACCACATTCACGGTGATGCCACCAGCGGCAAGCTCCAGCGCCCAGGTCCGCGCCATGCCGTGCACGCCGGCCTTGGTGGCCGAATAGGCCGAGCGGGTCGGGGCGCCCATCGCCGCGCGCGACGAGACGAACACGATGCGGCCGAAGCGCCGCGCCAGCATCCCCTCCAGCGCCGCCTGGGTCAGCAGCATCGGCGCACCCAGATGCAGCTGCGCCAGCATCAAAATGTCTTCCGGCTTCGCATCGGGCAGCAGGTTCGGCAGGATCACGCCGGCATTGTGCACGAGGCGATCGATGGGGTGATCGCGGCAGATCTCTTGCGCGATCGCGCGCGTCTCCTCGAGATTGGAGAGATCGGCGCGGTAGGCCGCGAGCAGCTCATGCGTCCATGTCGGCTCCTCCAGCCCGACCGAGACCACGCGCTCGCCGCGCGCGACCAGCTTCTTCGCCAGCGCCTCGCCGATCCCGGAATTGCCGCCGGTGATGAGTGTGGTGCGCTGCTCGCCCATGATCAGATCTGCCGCTTCTTGAGGTCGCGAAGGTCGAAGAAAGCGCCCTCGCGCATCAACTTGGCGACAAAATCCTTCAGGCCGCCGCGCTGGATTTTCTCGGTTGCCGTCAGCGGCAGGCTATCGACGAAAGCGATCCAGCCCGGCGCCTTGTAATAGGCCATCTGCTCCAGGCTCCAGCGCACGATCTGTTCGGCGAGCGCACGGTCGGCGCCGCTGTGTTCTGCGATGATCACCGCCGCGACCTCGTCGCCGCGCAGCTGATCGGGCGTCGCTGCAACGGCGGCCTGCCGGATCGCGGGATGGCGGTTGAGCACGGATTCGACCTCGACCGCGGCGATGTTCTCGCCGGAGCGGCGGATCACGTTCTTCTTGCGGTCGACGAAATGCAGATCGCCATCGGCATCGCGCAGCACGACGTCGCCGGTGTGCAGCCAGCCGCCGGCCCACGCCTCAGCGGTGGCTTCGGGATTCTTCAGATATTCGCGGAAGAAGCCGTAGCGTGGATCGGCGCCGGCCCGCCGCACCAGCAGCTCGCCGGGCACGTCGTTTGGAGCATCGTTGCCGGCATCATCTACGATCCGAACCTCCACCTCGGGGGCCGGACGACCAAAGCAGCTGGTGCCGACCTTGCGCGGCTCGACATTGGCGGCGATGACGCCGCCGCTGCCAGTCTCGGTCATCGCCCAGGCCTCCAGCAGCGGAAAGCCGAAGCGGTCCTCGAACGGTGCATGCAGCAGCTTGTCGACGCCGGCGCCAAAGCCGAAGCGCACGCTATGCGCCCGGTCCTGGTCCGATGGCGGTGCGCTCATCAGCATCGAGGGCATCACCCCGAGATAATGCAGGCAGGTGGCGCGGCTGTCGCGCACCGAGGCCCACCAGGAACGCGGATGAAAGCGATCGAGCATGGTCAGGCAGCCACCCACCGAGAGCATCGCCATCAGCGACACCGCCATCGCATTCATGTGGAACAGCGGCAGCGGCGTGATCATGCGCTCGCCATCGTCCCCGAGGTCGATCAGCCCGCCGACGTCGCGATACCAGTTGCCGGAGTGCAGGAAATAGGTGTTGGTGAGCACGCAGCCCTTGGGCTGGCCTGTCGTCCCTGACGTATAGAGCAGCGCGCATTCGCTGGCCTCGCTCCCGGACGTTGACGGTCGCGCGCCGCCGAAGGGCGCGGGAACATCGCCCTCACAGGTCACCACCGGGATCGGCCGGCCGGCCTGACGGGCCGCCAGCTCCACTTCGTCACTCCGCTCAGCGAGGACGAAGGCCGC
This sequence comes from Bradyrhizobium sp. BR 10261, assembly GCF_019455395.1. Lineage (NCBI taxonomy): Bacteria > Pseudomonadati > Pseudomonadota > Alphaproteobacteria > Hyphomicrobiales > Nitrobacteraceae > Bradyrhizobium > Bradyrhizobium sp. BR 10261. The sequence continues at coordinate 140,100 of NZ_JACOFQ010000009.1, read as the reverse complement.
GTTCATCTCGGAATGCGCGATGATGTATTCGAGTTCGCTGAGGCGCAAATCCGGATTGATCGGCACCACGGAGACGCCGAGCGCATTGAGCGCGAACCACAGCTCGATGAAGACGGGCCGGTTCTGCAGCAGCAGCCCAACCCGGTGACCTTCGCCGTAGCCGCGCTCTGCAAAGGCCGCGCGCCGGCGTTCGACCCGGTCGAGCATGGCGCGGTAGGAGATCTCGCCCGCGGCGATGCCGTAGATCTTGGCGGTCTCCGGCAGCACGTTGAGGAAGCCCGCCTCGCCCCGGCGCAGCGCGGTCTCGCGAAAGCGGTCGTAGACTGTGGTCGCAGCGGTCACGGTCGTCTCACATGAAAAGCTGGATATTGCCGAACGGCGCATCGAAATTGACGAGATCGACCCGCTTGAGCTTGATCTTCAGGGTATCGCCGACCGCTACGAGATCGTGCGAGGCCCATCCCGAATAACGCTCCAGCGTATCACCGCGGGTCTCGGTGTAGATGTAGGACGTCCGCGCCTTGAACACGCCGGCTTCAGGATCGCACGCCACGATCTTGGGCGCCTGGAGCAGATGATGACAACGGCTCTTCGGCTTCTGGCTGAAGGTGCGCTCGCCGGCCAGCCGCTCGACTCGGACTTTCAGGAGCAGCGGGTCCTCGTACATCAAGGACGGCTGCAGCACCGGATCCTGCTGCTGCCATTCCAGCGGCATCCAGTAGCGCCCCTCGGGATGAAACAGTTCGAGCCAGGCCTGCCACTGCATGGTGTCGAGCAGCTCGGCCTCGCGGTAGACGAAGTCAGTGATGTCTTGCTCGCTGATCATTCCGCGGCCTCTTCCATGTCCATGGTCATGAATTTCGCCCAGGCATGGAACTGGTTTCGCATCTGCCGCTCCGACGTGCCGTTGATGACAGCCGTAACATCAGGCTCCTCGTGATCGTCGTAGAGCCGCCGCAGATTGACCCATTGATTGCCGTTCGACTTAAGCCCTTCCTGCGCCCGCTCGTACATCTCGAGATCGTCGTGGCCGACGATCGAAGTGGGCGCGTTGATGAAGCGGTTGTACATCAGGGCGCGCTCGTAGAGCTTGTCGGGCGCGCCGACCAGGCGATAGACCCAGCTCTCGACCAGCGTCTTGTCGACCGCCACGGGGATGAAATTGCGCAGGATCTGCACCGCGCCCTTGACCATGATGTTCGGGAAATAGACGGTATTGTGCCTGACCTCGCCGAGGATCTCGTGCGCGCGCTGCTCGCCATAGGCCGCAACCATCTGGTCGAGATAGCCGGGGACATCCTGATAGTTCGAATGGATGGAGTTGGCGACGCCGGTGTGACCGTGGCCGTTCGGCCAGATCCTGATGCCGCTCTGCTCGTAGAACTCGTAGGGGCTCATGAAGGGCCCGTAGAGCTGCACCGCCATCGGCGTCTCCGTGGCATCGCCCTGCTCGCGCTTCCAGACCTTGACCGCGGTGCCGGCCGAGCTCTCATGCGCCACCATGGGATGGCAGGTGTCGGTCTGGTTCTCGACCAGCATCTTCCAATTACAGCTGTGCATGTAGCGGATCGGCGTCGCCTGGACTGCGAGCTTTCCCTCCGGCGAGCGGTCGACCATGTTGTCGATGGTCGAGAGGCTTTCGCCGAAATAATCCTCGAACGATACGCCATTATCGCTGAGGCGGGCGAAGATGAAATCGCGGTAGATGACGACGTTTTTGACCTTCGACAGCCCCTCATTGGCCTGGGTGTCGCCGAAGCCGGTGCCCTCATAGCCCTTCTTCAGGGGAATCGCGAGCAGCGAGCCGTCGGTCTTGAAGGACCAGGCATGATAGGGACAGCGGAAGAATTTTCCGGTGTTGCCGCAGGGCTCGGAGGCGATCTTCACGCCTTTGTGGGGACAGCGATTGTAGAAGACGTGGATGGAGCCGTCGCTGTGGCGGCTGGCCATGACCGGCTGCCGGCCGATGGTGGCAGTGATGAAATCGCCTGAATTGGCCAGCTGGCTGGCGTGGCCGACATAGATCCAGCTGTTCGGAAACAGGTGCTCCATCTCGAGCTCGAAGATTTCAGGGTCGACGTAGACGTCGCGGTGCACCTCGGCCTCGCGCACCAGTGCGGCAATCGCTTGGGCATTCTTTCCGTATTTCGTCACGGCTCCCCTCACAAATCCAGCACCAGACGTTCGGACTTGGCGCGCGACACGCAGATCTGCATGACCTTGTTGGACGCCCTCTCCTCGTCACTGAGAATGACGTCGCGATGGTCTGGTACCCCTTCGATCACGCCGCATTGGCAGATGCCGCAATCGCCGCGCTGGCAGTCGTAGAGAACGTCGAGCCCGGCCGCCTCCAGCGCCTGGACGATGCTCTGTCCGGCCGCGACGCCGACGACCTGCCCGGTCGATTTGATCTCGACCTCGAATGGCCGGTCGGGCGAGGACGGCTGCTCGGATTTGAACAGCTCGTAATGGATGCGATCCGCCGACACGCCAGCGGCGAGCGCACCGGCCTTCACGGCATCGATCATGCCTGAGGGGCCGCAGACATAAATGTGGGCGTTTGCACCTGAAGCGCCGAGCGCTGCTGCAATGTCGAGGCGGGTCTCGTCGCTGTCGTAGTGAACGGACAGATTGCTGGCGCAGATCTCCTGCAATTGCGGCAGGAACGCCAGCAGCCCTTGGGTGCGGCCCGCATAGTGCAAGCGATACGGACTGCCTCGCGCCGCGAGTTCCGCCGCCATCGACAGAACCGGCGTGATGCCGATGCCGCCGGCAAACAGCAGCGCCGGCGTGCTGCCCTCGTGCAGGTGAAAATTATTGACCGGCGCGCTCGCCTTCACGACATCGCCGACCTTCAGCGCGTGCATGAATTGCGAACCGCCGCTCGAAGCCTCTTCGCGCAGGACACCGAGCGCCAGCGCATCCCCAGGCAGGCCCGGCAACGCCATCAGCGAATACGGCCGGTCGCCTCCATCGGGGAGCGCCACGCGGAGATGTGCGCCGGCCTGCCAGCGCGGCAGGGTGCCGTCCTCCACGCCAAACACAAGGCTGCGTATGAACGGCGTTTCCGCAACATACGATCTGACCTTGAGCTTGAGCGGATGCTCGTCCATTCAGGCGGCTCGTGAATTATATGAATTTGCATATTTTTAGACATGTAATAATTGCCTTGTCAATCGTCCGCGCGGGACAAGCCCGGCGGGGCGCACATCGCGCCTCTAACCATTTGGGAAGATGGAGCTCTTGGTGCGGTGCGCGTGCCGGCCTGAACCGCCCGAGCGGTTCGCCGACACCATCAGGCCGTTACGGCAGATTGTCGCGCAGGAAGATGTCGATGCGGATGCGCTCCTGATCGGGGCTGATCGGCTCTTCCATGCAATGCGCCAGCAGCACCCGTGCGGCGGAGCGCGCCTCGTGGCCGGGATCCTGGTTGATGATCGCATCCAGCGTGCCGCGCACCAGGAAGCGCCGCGTATGCTGGGTCAGCTCATGGGTGATCCAGACCACGTCGCGCGCGCGGCCGGAGGCCTCGAGTGCCTCGGCAATGCCGCGATTGCCGGCGCCGCAGCAATAGATGCCGCGCAGGTCCGCATGGCGTTTGAGCAGCGCGGTGGTCAGCTCCCGCGTGCGCTCGCTGTCGTCACGGCCCTCGATGACAGGCAATGTCGCCAGATTCGGATACTCGCTGGACAAGATCTGATGGAAGCCGAACTGCCGCTCGCTGTGATCGCGCAGCGACAACGATCCCGCGATGACTGCTACCTTCCCCTCGCGAGCGGCGAGAAAGCGCCCCATCAGCGTTGCCGCGGTCCGGCCCGCGGCCGGATTGTCGATACCGACATAGTGCAGACGGCGCGAGCTCGGCGCGTCCGACACAAGGGTCACCACGACGACCCCGCGTGCGGTGAGTTCGTCGATCGCGTCACGGACCTTGGGATGGTCGAGCGCGACCACGGCGACCCCCTGATAGACCGGCGACAAATCTTGCAGCGCGCCGGCGAGAACTTCCGGATCGAACACGTCGACGTGGCGGATGTCGATGAAGCCGCGCTGGCCGGCAAGCCAGCCGGCCGTGCGCTGGACCTGCTCGGACAGATTGGTCATGAAGCTGTTGCTGCCGGTGGGCAGCACGAAGGCGAAACGAAACGACCGCCCGCGGGCGAGCCGAGCAGCGGCGACGTCGGCACGATAGCCGAGCTTTGCCACCGCCGCCTCGACGCGCGCGACAGTCTTGGCGCGCACGCCCTCGCGCCGGTTGACGACGCGATCGACGGTGGCGAGCGACACCCCCGCCGCGCGCGCGACATCTTCGAGCGTGGCGCGAACCATGGGCTGGGTCGCGCTATCTGTCATTCGCGCGCCGCCCACAGCATGCCGCGGGTCATCAATGTCCGGATCTCCGGCACGTCGAGCTCATAGGCGCGATGACCGAGCGAGGAATAGAACACCCTGCCCGCGCCATATTGCTTCTTCCAGACCACCGGCATCACCACGCCGTCGATCCACGGCGCGTGCTCGCCGGTGAAGGTCGTCGTCGCCAGCACCTCGATAGCGGGGTCGACATGCATGTAATACTGCTCGGAACGATGCTCAAAACTCTTCAGGCCCTTCATGATGGGATCGTCAGGCTTGGTCACGTCGACCTTGTAGTCGATGATGTTGCCGGGATGCGCGACCCATTGCCCGCCGCACATGAACTGGTAGTCCACAGAATCGCGGAAGGCATCGCACATGCCGCCATGATGACCGGCGAGCCCGACGCCGCTGCGCACGGCCGCGCAGAGATTGAGCGCGTCCGCCTTCTCGATCTTCGACATGGTGTAGATCGGGATGATCAGCGAGAGATCGTGGATCTTGGGATCGCCGAACGCCTCGGTCGTGGTCTCGATCCGGACTTCGAAGCCTTCCGCCTTCAGCCAGCCGCGGATCATCGAGGCACAGAGATCAGGATCGTGTCCCGGCCAGCCGCCCCATACAATCAATGCCTTGCGCATGCTCATTCCCTCAGTCGATCTGTCCGGTTTCACATCCGGCCGGCAGCATCGCCGGCCGCTCGACGCGGTTTTCGATCTTGACGCGCCGCCCTTCATCCGCCGAGGTCTGGAACGCCTCCATCACTTCCAGCACATGGAAGGCGAGCGCGCCGCTGGCGCGGTGCGGCCGGTTGTTCTTGATCGCGGAGGCCATGTCGGCGACGCCGATCGAGCGGAACTCGCCTTCGACATGACCATGCGTCAACGGCATCGTCTCAAATTCGCCGCCGGTCTTGGCGACCTGCACTTCGCCGCCGAAGCGGTTCGGGTCCGACACCAGCATGCTGCCCTTGTCGCCATAGATCTCGATCGGCACGTGGCGGTGCTTCGGCACATCGAAGCTCATCGTGATCGAGACGACGGCCCCGCTTTCGAATTCGAGTGTGCCCGCGACGTGGGTCGCCACCTCGACCGGGATCAAGCTGCCGTTCATCGGCTGGCTGGTGACCAGACGCTCGGATCTCGGGCGCGCGGTCGAGCCCATCACACTGGCAACGGGCCCCAGCAGCTGCACGAGATTGGTGATGTAATACGGGCCCATGTCCAACATCGGCCCGCCGCCGCGCAAATAATAAAAGCCCGGCGCCGGATGCCAGCGCTCATGGCCGGGGCAGCCGAAGAAGGCGCTGCCCGCCACGGGCGTGCCGATCGCGCCGTCATCGATCAGCTTGCGCGCGGTCTGGTGCCCGCCGCCGAGGAACGTGTCGGGCGCGCAGCCGACACGAAGGTTCTTCTGCGCGGCGAGATCCATCACCTTGCGGGCTTCCGCAACGTTGATGCCGAGCGGCTTCTCGGAATGGACGTGCTTGCCCGCGTTCAGCACCGCGAGGCTGACATCGGTGTGGGCGAGCGGGACGGTGAGATTGACGACGATCTCGACGTCGTCGCGCTTGAGCAGCTGGTCGACCCGCATCGCCGGCAGGTTGAAGGTGGCGCCCTGGCGCTCGGCAACATCGCTGCGCATGTCGGCGAGCGCCCTCACCTCCATGACCGGAAAGCGCTGCGCTGCCTTGAGGTAAGCAGTGCTGATGACACCGCAGCCGATGATTCCGACGCCGACTTTTCTCATTGTTGTCTCCGTGAAGTCTTGCTTATCCCTTGACCGCACCCGCCGTGAGGCCGGCAACGATGTGCTTTTGCGCCAGCAGGAACAGAATGATCGTCGGCAGGATGGTCAGCGTGATGAAGGCGAGGATCAGGTGCCATTCGGACGAATATTCGCCCTGGTAGACCATGATGCCGAGCGGCCAGGGATAGAGCGCATCGGTGTTGAGCATCACCAGCGGCAGCAGATAGGCGTTCCAGCTGTTGACGAAGGTGATGGTGCCGACGGTGGCCAGGATCGGCCGCGACAACGGCAGCGTCACGTAACGAAAGAATTTGACGTAGCTGCAGCCGTCGACCAGCGCGGCCTCCAGCAGCTCATAGGGAATGTCCTTGAAGAAGCGGCGCAGCAGCAGCACGCTCATGGCGAGGCTGAAGGCCACTTGCGGCAGCGCGACGCCGAAATAGGTATCGAGCAGGCCGAGGTCGCGCACCTTGATGAACAGCGGCAGCACCGCGGTCGCCGCCGGAAACAACAGGCCGAGCGTCAGATAGCTCAGCAGCATCGACGAGCCGAAGAACCTGACATGGGCAAAGGTGAACGCCGCCATCGAGGCTGTGATCAGCGTCAATGTCACCGTGAGGGTCGAGATGATCAGCGAATTGCGCAGCAGCTGCCAGTAGCGGGCAGAGAACAGGATATCCGCATAGTTCTGCCACTCCCAATGCTGTGGCAGGCCGAATGGATTGACGCGCAATTCGCCGAGCGATTTGAAGCCGCCGAGCACGGTTGCGAGCAGCGGCACCAGCACGAAGATGGCAACGATGCCGAGAAATGCCGCCTTGAACAGCATTGCGGGGTCGAACGGCGCGCGGGCAGTCTCGGCACTATTCATCGCGCATGAACCATCGCTTGTAGGTGAAGGCAAAGGTCACGCAGATCGCGAACAGGATGACGCCGATGGCGCTGCCATAGCCGACCCGCATGCGCGAGATGCCGTTGTTGTAGAGGAAGCTGACCATCGTGTTCGAGGAATCCGCCGGTCCCCCGCGCGTCAGCGGCATCACGAGGTCGAACAGTTGCAGCGAGCCGACGATGGCGAAGAACACCGAGAGGCGGATGGTCGGGTAGAGCAAGGGGATCACGACATGGCGCAGCGCCTGTGAGCGCGTTGCGCCGTCGATCCGCGCCGCCTCGACCAGGCTCTTGTCGAGGCTCTGCAGCGCCGCGATGAACAGCATCATATGGAAGCCGAAATACTTCCACACGATCACGATCAGCACCGCCAGCATCGCCGTATCGGTCGAGGCCAAGAGGTGCGGCGGCTCGGCGCCGAAGCTGCGCCAGATCGATGCGACGAGACCGTAGTCACCGTCATAGACGAAGCTGAAGATCAAGCCGGTGGCGATCTCCGCCAGGATATAGGGCATGAAGAACAGCATGCGCAGCGCCACCGCGCCGCGAAACTTCTCGGCCAGCATCAGGGCCAGTGTCAGCGCGAGCGGCAGCTGGATCGCGAGCGACACCGCGATGATGAGCCCGTTGTTGCGCAGCGCGAGCCAGAACGCGCGCGTTTCCAGCACGAAACGATAGTTGTCGAAGCCGATCCAGTTGGTCGGCCTGCCGAAACCGTTCCAGTTGAAGCCCGAGTACCACGCTGCCTCGCCGATCGGCAGCACCACGAACAGCGTGAACAGCAGCAGCGCCGGCGGCAGAAACAGGATCAGGACGGTGAAGCGGCCGTCCCAGCCCGGGCCCCGTACCGCAACCTGAGGAGCCGCCTCACCGGCAACGCTGATCGGCGAGGTGATCGCGATCCGTCGCGCCACAGTCAGTTACCTTGCTTGTAGGCCGCTTCGATTGCCTTCGCAGCGTCCTGCGGGCTCATGCTGCCACCAGCGATCTCCGCCGTGACGTCGTTGACGACGCGCCCGACCGACGGGCCGAGGCTCTGGTCATAGAAGTTCTGGTGATACTGCGACTTCGCCAGATTGGCCGCGATCTGCTTCATGAAAGCGCTGTTGAGGCCGGCCTCGCCGCCCTTGACGACGGGAACGATGAAGTTGCCTGCGGCAAGCCGCGCCTGCACGTCCTTGGAGATAAAGAACTTGAGGAAGTCGGTGGCTTCCTTGGGCGCCCCCTTGGTGATCAGCCAGCCGGTGATGCCGCCGAGCGTGTCTGACGGCTCACCCTTGCCGCCGGGTACCACCGGAAAATCGAACCAGCCAAGCTTGTCGTCGCTGAGACCGACCTTGTCGGCAGCAAGCGCGCGCTGGGTGTGATAGAAGGAGGAGATGGCCAGGATCATCGCGGCCTTGCCGTCACCGAAATAGCCGACGGCCTGCGGGTTCTTGAAGCCGAGGAAGCCGTTCTGGAACGGCTGCAGATCGACCAGCTGCTTGAACAGCTCGCCGGATTTCTGGAAGGTCTCGCCGGCGAAGCCGCCATTCTCGCCCTTCAGCGCGGCATCGAAGGCCGGCTTGCCGCCGATGCGCACGGCGAGATGGGTCCAGTAGAAATGCAGCGGCCATTTGTCGGCACCGCCGACCACAATCGGCGTAACACCCGCGGCCTTCAGCGTTTTCACCGCGCCGAGCAGATCGTCCCATGTCTTGATCTTGCTTGGATCGACGTTGCCCTTGGCCATCAAATCCTTGTTGTAGAGGAAGCCGACCTGCGAGAGCGAGATCGGAAGTCCGAAGACGCGGCCGTTCCGGGTGAAAGCGGCGAGCGCCGCCGGCGCGATCGTGTCGCTGTAGCCGTCGCTCTTCACGGAATCGGTAATGTCTTCCAGCACGCCCGCTTCGACCTGCGTCTTCAAGACGCCGCCGGCCCAGCTATAGATGATGTGCGGCCGGTCCTTCGATTGCAGGATGGTCGGCAGCTTGGCCTTGTAGGCCTCGTTCTCGAGGAACTGCATCTCGACCTTCACACCGGGGTGCGAGGCCTCATAGCTGCGTGCGACCTCCTCCCAGATCTTCACCTGGGCCGGATTGACCTCGATGTGGAGCCATTTCACGGTGGTGTCGGCTGCCGCGACATTTGCGCCAAGCAGGCATGCGGCAACGGCGAGTCCCAGCTTCCCGAGCAATCTCATCTAAACTCCCGACGGCTTTTATTCTTTGGACGCAATCCTGCCTTCAGTTTTTGAGGTACGCAACTAAAATTCTGACATATGGACCTCACAAGAGGAACGGCTAAGTTCCTGCGAAAGAATCAGGGCGGGCTTCGCCGCCCATAACAAGCTGAAAGGTTCCCCATGGCTGCCATCTATTCCGACCTCACCGGCAAGGTTGTGCTCGTCACCGGAGGTGCAGCGGGAATTGGTGCTGCGATCGTGCGGCGCTTCGCGGAGCAAAAGTCCAAGGTCGTGTTCTTTGACATCAAGGTCGACGAAGGCCAGCGCCTGGCGCGCGAGCTGTCGGATCAAGGGCTGGCCGCGCATTTCCAGCGCGTCGATCTGACCGACATCCCGGCCTTGCGCGCCGGCGTCGAAGAGGCCCGCAAGGCACACGGGCCGATCAACATCCTGATTAACAACGCCGCGCATGACGAGCGGCATAAGACCGAGGAGATGACGCCGGAATATTGGGATGACCGCATCGCGGTGAACCTGAAGCACCAGTTCTTTGCGTCACAGGCTGTGTTGCCGGACATGAAGGCGGCCAAGTCGGGCGCCATCATCAATTTCGGCTCGGTGTCGTGGATCGCCGGACAGGGCGGCATGGCCGCCTACACCGCCAGCAAATCAGGTGTGATCGGGCTCACGCGCTCGCTGGCGCGTGACTACGGTCCCTTCAACATCCGCGTCAACGCGATTGCACCGGGATGGATCATGACCGAGCGCCAGCTCGAGAAATGGATGACGCCCGCAGGCGAAGCCGAGCTGCAGCAGCGCCAGTGCCTGAAGCGCCGGCTCGTGCCTGATGAAGTCGCGAAATTCACCCTCTTCCTCGCCTCAGACGAAGCCTCTGCCTGCACCGCCCAGCACTACATCGTCGACGGCGGCTGGGTCTGAGGCGCTTGCCGCTGAAGGCGAGCACCTCTCTCTCCGACGTCGTTGCGAGCGCAGCGAAGCAATCCAGAATCCCTCCGCGGAACGACTCTGGATTGCTTCGCTGCGCTCGCAATGACGGAGCATGAGGCAGCATCGCGGCCTCTCATTGTGCAGCTTTCGCAGGATGGAGTGCGCTTTCAGAACGTCAGAGACCTGCAATCAGGCCAGCCCAGCCGCCTTCAGGCTCTGCTTCAGATGGGCAACACCCTTCCTGGCATAGGTCAGCGGGTGTGCCTTCTGCGGGTCCTGCTCAGCCTCGACCACGATCCAGCCGGAATAGCCCGGCAGTTCGCGGAAGACGGCGGGGTAATCGACCATGCCGTCGCCGGGCACGGTGTAGACACCGAGCTCGTTGCCCTGTCCCAGCACCGCATCGAGGAAGCTCCAGTCCTCGCGGCGCGCCTGCTCCATCACCGCCCGGCGTACATCCTTGGCGTGGACGTGGCTGATGCGGGCGCGATATTTTTGCGCCAGCGCGGCCGGATCGGCACCGCCCCAGGTGGCGTGGCCGGTGTCGAGCAGGAGATGCGCGGCTTCGCCGGTTGCCGCCATGAAGGCGTCGATGTCATCAGCGCTTTCGACGATGGTGCCGATGTGATGATGGTAGACCAGCCTGACGCCTTCGGCGAGCGTTCGCTCGGCGACTTCGGTGATGCGGCGGCCGAACTGCGCCCAGTCCCCTGCCTTCATGACCGGCCGCTGCGACAGCGGCTTGCTGCGATCGCCGTGGATCGCATTCGAGGTCTCGGCGAAAACGAGGACTGATGATCCCATCGCCTTGAGGAGATCGAGATGCGGGCGCAGATGCTGCATCTCTGCGTCGGCATCGCGCTTCAAGAGCTCCGCCGAATACCAGCCGGAGATGCAGGCCATGCCGAAGGGCGCGAGCGCAGCCTTCAGGGCCTGCGGCTCGCGCGGAAATTTGTGGCCGAGCTCCATGCCCTCGAAGCCGGCTTCGCGCGCCTCGGCAAGGCAGGTCTCGAGCGGTGTGTCGCCGCCGATCTCCTGGAGATCGTCGTTCGACCAGCCGATGGGGTTGGCGCCGATACGGATAGGCATGTCGTCCTCACTCGATCAGATATTGCGACGCGCAAGCGCCTCGATGTAGCCGCGCCTTGCGGCTTCGACCTCGGTGCGCTCGGAGACCTCCGGCACCGCCACCTCCCACCAATGGCCACCGGCATCGGTCGAGCGCAGCGGATCGGTGTCGATCACGACGACACTGGTCCGGTCGTGACCTCGCGCCTCCTCAAACGCCGCTTCCAGCTCCGCGATACCAGCGACCTTGCGCGCGATCGCTCCCATCGATGCGGCGTGGGCCGCGAAGTCGATCTCGGGCAGCGTCTCGTGGCGGGCATCGCGCAAGAGGTTGTTGAAAGGGGCGCCACCGGTCGCGTTCTGGAGCCGGTTGATGCAGCCGAAGCCTCTGTTATCGAGCACGACGATGATGAGTTTTGCCCCTAACATTACCGACGTGGCGATCTCGGAATTCATCATCAGATAGGAGCCGTCGCCGACCATCACGATGACTTCGCGCATGGGATCGGCGAGCTTGACACCGAGCCCTCCGGCGATTTCGTAGCCCATGCAGGAATAGCCGTATTCCATGTGGTAGCCGCCGGGCGCGCCCGGCTGCCACAGCTTGTGCAGCTCGCCGGGCAAGCCGCCGGCCGCGCACAGCACGACATCGCTTGGCCGGCTGCGGCGCTGGACGGCGCCGATGACCTGGGCATCGCTCGGCAAGGTTTCGTTGCCTGACGCGGTGTAGCGCGCGGCCGTTTCCAGCCAGGCCGTGCGGCCACTCCTGGCCTGCCCGGTCCAGACGGCAGGTGCCGTCCAGCCCTGAAGGGCGGTGCCGAGCTCGGCCAAGCCGACCTTGGCATCAGCCACGAGCGGCTGCGCACGATGCTTGCCGGCATCGAAGCTCTGCGTATTGAGGCCTATGATCCTGCAGGCGGGATCGGCGAACAGCGAGCGCGAGCCGGTGGTGAAATCCTGCAAGCGGGTGCCGATCGCCAGCACGAGATCGGCCTGCCGCGCCGCATCATTGGCAGCGCCGGTGCCGGTGACGCCGATCGCGCCGAGACTAAGAGGATGATCGTGCGGCAGCGCGCTCTTGCCTGCCTGCGTTTCTGCCGCCGGAATGCCGTGCGCGGTGCAGAAGGCCGCAAGATCGGCTTCCGCCTCGCTGTAGAGAACGCCGCCGCCGGCGACGATGAGCGGGCGCTTGGCGGCCTTGAGCAGCGCCGCGGCCTGCGCCATCTGCGTCGCGTCGGCGCGCGGGCGGCGCGGCTGCCAGACGCGCTCGGCGAAGAACCAGTCGGGATAGTCGAAGGCTTCCGTTTGCACGTCCTGGCAGAGCGCAAGCGTCACGGGTCCACATTCGGCCGCGTCGGTCAGAACCTGCATCGCCCGCTCGAAGGCGGGCATGATCTGCTCGGGCCTGGTGATACGGTCGAAATAGCGCGAGACGGGCCGGAAGCAATCATTGGCGGAGACTGTGCCGTCGCCGAAATCCTCGATCTGCTGCAGCACGGGATCGGGACGGCGTCCGGCGAAGACATCGCCCGGCAGCAGCAACACCGGCAGGCGATTGACGTGAGCGACGGCCGCCGCCGTCACCATATTGGTCGCGCCGGGGCCGATCGAGCTCGTCACCGCCATCATGCGCCGGCGGCGCGAGGTTTTCGCGAAGGCGATGGCCGCATGCGCCATCGCCTGCTCGTTATGCGCGCGCAATGTCGGCAGGCGGTCGCGCGCGGCATACAGCGCCTCGCCGAGGCCTGCGACATTGCCATGCCCGAAGATCGCCCAGACGCCGGCGAACAGCGGCTGATCCTTCCCGTCGATGACAGTCCGTTGCGCGGCCATCGCGGCGACAAGCGCCTGGGCCATCGTGAGCCTGATCGTCGCCATCACTCGCTCCCACTCAACCCCGTCGCGCGGACCGGCCCGTCAAGGTGTTCCGCCATCGCGCCGACCGAGCGCTTGTGCTCGCGCAACTGTGTCGCGAATGTGTCGTCGTTCGATCCGATACGATGTTGCGTGGCGGTTGATGACATCGAGAAGTGCAAGCTCCGACCTTGACTGGGCGGCGCAGAGAATGGAATGCTTATTCGAATAGTCAAGCAGTGATGATGGCAATGCGGTTTGGACTTCTCGGCGCCGGCAGGATCGGGCGCATTCACGGTCTCAATGTTGCGGCGCGCAGCGATGCACGGCTCGTCGCGGTGGCCGACGCCTCGAACGAGGCTGCGTCCTCGCTGGCGCAGGCGACGGGCGCGAAAATGGCCGATGCGGATGCGATCATCGGCGATGCCGGCATCGACGCCATCCTGATCTGCACGCCGACCGACACGCATGCCGACCTGATCGAAGCCGCCGTTTCGGCCGGCAAGGCGGTGTTCTGCGAGAAGCCGGTCGATCTCGATTCGGACCGCATTCGCCGCTGCCTCGCCACGGTTGAAAAATCCGGCAAGCCCCTGATGATCGGCTTCAACCGCCGCTTCGATCCGAACTTTGCGGCGCTGGAGAAGCGGCTGCGCAGCGGCGAGGCCGGCGAGATCGAGATCGTCAGCGTGATCTCGCGCGATCCCGGACCGCCGCCGGTCGACTATGTGAAACGCTCGGGCGGCCTGTTCCGCGACATGATGATCCACGATTTCGACATGGCGCGCTTCCTGCTGGCCGAGGAGCCGGTCGTCATCTTCGCAGTCGGATCGGCGCTGGTGGACAAGGCGATCGGCGAAGCCGGCGACGTCGACACCGCCGCCGTTGTCATGAAGACGGCGAGCGGGCGCATCGCGCAGATCTCGAATTCGCGCCGTGCCACTTACGGCTACGACCAGCGCATCGAGGTGCATGGCGCGAAGGGCATGCTGCGGGCCGGCAACGTCCACGAGACGACTCTGGAGATCGCGACCCGCCAGGGCTTCCGTGCCGATCCGGTGCAGAACTTCTTTCTCGAACGCTATGCCGCCGCCTATCGCGCCGAGCTTGCGGCCTTCATCGATGCCTGCAGCGGCAAGGCTGCGCCCTCTCCCACCGGTCTCGACGGGCTGCGCGCCCAGGTGCTGGCCGACGCGGCGACCGAGTCGGCCCGCACCGGCCGCCCTGTCGCGATCAAGGCTGCCTGAGCATGACGCCGGCCGAACTCATGCTGCGCCGCTATGCCGTTCAAGGCCTCGTCGCCGAGGCGGGCCGCATTGCGCTCGGCTATTTCAGTCGCAAGGAAAGCCTCGGCATCACGATGAAGGGCGCTCAGGATTGGCTCACCGTCGCCGACGGCGCGGTCGAGGATTTTCTGCGGGCGCGGCTGGCTGAGCTTTTCCCCGGCGACTCTGTGATCGGCGAGGAAGGCGGCGGCGAGGCCAGCGATGCGGTCTGGATCATCGACCCGATCGACGGTACCGCGAACTTCGCCCATGGCGATCGCACCTGGTGCATCTCCGTTGGCTTCCTTGTGAACCGCGAACCGACGATCGGGATCGTCGCGGCACCGGCGCTGGATGAGCTCTATGTCGCGCAACGCGGCCAGGGCGCCACGCTGAACGGGCAAAAAATCACCGTCTCCGGCGTCGACGATATCGGACGCGCCTATGTCGAACTGGGCTGGTCGCCCCGTGTGCCCTCGCAGCACTATGTCGACATGATCGGCCGCGTTTATGCCGCTGGCGGCGCGATGAAGCGCTCAGGCTCCGGCGCTTTGGGCCTCTGCCATGTGGCGAACGCCCGCACCGATGCCTATGCCGAGTTGCACATCAACGCCTGGGACGTCGCCGCCGGCATTGTGATCGCCCGCGAGGCCGGCGGCTGGGTCAACGACTTCTTCGCCCGTGACGGCATCAGCAAGGGCAACCCGATCCTGTGCTGCACGCCGGGGCTGGCATCGCAGCTCAGCGACATCACCGGGATTTCCTAGTCGACTTAATAGTTATTGCTTTGGAACTGAAGAGACGCCACCGTCACAGCCAATGACAGAGAATATCAAGTTCTCGTTCTGGGGAGGTGGACCATGGTTTGGAAATCCCTTGTTGTCAGGGCGCTGTTCAGCGCCGGTATCCTGGCCGCGGGCGCAGCCTCGGCGTCGGCCGAGGGGGCGCTCGTCATGTATTGCGGCGTGCAGGAGGAATGGTGCCGCGCGATGTCCACCACCTTCGAGAAGGAGACCGGCATCAAGGTTTCGATGACGCGGAAATCCGCCGGCGAAACCTATGCGCAGCTCAGGGCCGAGGCCTCGAACCCCCGCGCCGACATCTGGTGGGGCGGCACCGGCGACCCGCATCTTCAGGCCGCCGATGAGGGGCTGACGCTCGAATACGAATCCCCGGCCAACAAGGAACTGCACGACTGGGCGCTGAACCAGTGGAAAGCGGCGAAGCAGCGCTCGATCGGCATCTATGCCGGCGCGCTCGGCTTCGGCTACAACACCGAGCAGATCAAGGCCAAGGGCATTCCGGAGCCGAAATGCTGGGCCGACCTACTCAATCCCAAGCTCAGGGATGACGTGCAGGTCGCCGACCCGAACTCGTCCGGCACCGCCTATACCCTGCTTGCCACGGTCGTGCAGCTGATGGGCGAGGACAAGGGCTTCGATTATCTCAAGGCCCTGCACAAGAATGTCAGCCAGTACACCAAATCAGGCGCAGCACCGGCCAAGGCTGCGAGCCTCGGCGAGACCGCCGTCGGCATCGTCTTCATCCATGATGCCCTCGTGTTCGCGGTCCAGGGCGACCCGATCAAGGCCGTCGCGCCGTGCGAAGGCACAGGCTACGAGATCGGCTCGATGTCCATCGTCAAGGGCGCACGCAATCTGGAGAACGCCAAGAAGTTCTACGATTGGGCGCTGAGCCCCGCCGCACAGGCCCTCGCCGCCCCCGCGAAGTCGTATCAGGTGCCGTCCAACAAGAACGCTCCGGTGCCGCCGCAGGCGCCGAAGATGAGCGAGATGAAGCTGATCAACTACGATTTCGTCAAATACGGCTCGTCAGCGGAGCGCTCGCGGCTGCTGACAAAGTGGGACAAGGAGGTCAAGGCGCTGCCGAAATAGCCGTCGGCTGCGGAGATATCGGATGCGCCCTTCGACACGGCTTGCTCTCCTGCTCGGCTGGTTGGGCTACATGCTCGTGCCCTGGTACCTGCCGGAAGGTTGGGACCTTGCAGGCTATCCGTTCGGGCGGGCCGGCACCGCGCTCGTGCTTGCGACATCAGGCGCAGCGCCATGGCTGTGGCCGATCGGCATCGCGCTCCTTGCGGCGACGCTCCTCGCCGTCCGTGCCGAGACCACCCTTAGTGGGCCCGCGTTGATCGTCGCCGGGCTGCTCGGCCTGGTCGCGTTCTTCGCACAAGGCTTTGCGATCACGCTGCCCGGTCAGGGCATGCCGTGGCTCGCCGCGTTGCTGGGCGGCGCAGGCGCCGCGCAGCCAGGCATGGGTTTCGGCGCGCTGCTGACGCTGTTCTCGCTCCTCTTGCTGCTCTGCCACGGCCTCGCCTATCGCGGGTTCTGCCGGGGCGATCTCTTCACTACGTCCACCATCGGTGTCGTGGTGCTGCTGATCGGCCTCTTCATCTTCCTGCCGGTGGCGACGATCCTGCGCAGTGCGCTGGTCGACGCCAACGGCAGCTGGGCGCTGGGCGAATTCGCAGGCCGCCTGCTCTCCTCGACGATCTGGGGACTGGGATGCGTCGGCGGCGGTATCGCCTGCGGCGTCGCCTGGAATACTCTGATCCTCGGCGTGCTGACCGGCCTCATCACCACGCTGCTGGGCCTCGCCTGCGCGCTGCTGGTGTTGCGCACGGCGATGCCAGGCAAGCGGCTGATGCGCGCGATGACGGTGCTGCCGATCATCACACCGCCCTTCGTCATCGGCCTTGCGCTCATCCTGCTGTTCGGCCGTTCCGGCGTCGTCACCGGCCTGATGTCCGAATGGTTCGGCATCCCACGCTCGCGCTGGATCTACGGCTTGCCGGGCGTGCTGCTGGCGCAGGTACTGGCCTTCGCGCCGATCGCCTTCCTCGTGCTGATGGGCGTGGTCCAGGGCATCGCACCGAGCCTCGAAGAGGCGTCCCAGACGCTTGGTGCCAGGCATTGGCAGACGTTCCGCTCCGTGACCTGGCCGCTGCTGCGACCGGGGCTCGCCAACGCCTTTCTGCTCGGCTTCGTCGAGAGCCTGGCCGATTTCGGCAACCCGCTCGTGCTCGGCGGCAATTTCGAAGTGCTTTCGACCAAGATCTTCTTTGCCGTGGTCGGCGCCGCCCATAACCAGGGTCTGGCCGCAGTGCTCGCGATCGTGCTGCTCGTCTTCACGCTCGGTGCGTTCTGGCTGCAGCAGAGCTGGCTCGGCGGCAAGAGCTACACCACGGTCTCCGGCAAGGGCGATGCCGGCATTCCGGCGAAGCTGCCCACCTCCGTCACCGTGCTCTCCGCCGCGGTGATCGTACCCTGGGTCGTCCTGACGGCGGTGATCTACGCGGTGATCCTGATCGGCGGCTTCGTCAAGACGATGGGCCGCGATCATACGCCGACGCTGGAGCATTACCGCACTGGCTTCGCCGTCGATTTCAGCCACGGCTTATTCTTCGAGGGCGCAGCCTGGCCCTCTTTGTTCACGACGCTGAAAGTGGCTGCGATCTCGGCACCACTGACGGCGCTGATCGGCCTGCTCACCGCCTATCTGCTCACGCGGCAACGCTTCGTCGGCCGGCAGCTGCTCGAGTTCACGACCATGCTGAGCTTCGCCATTCCCGGCACCGTGCTCGGCGTCGCCTATATCCTCACCTTCAACGTGCCGCCGATCGAGATCACCGGGACCGGCCTCATCCTCGTGCTCGCCTTCGTCTTCCGCAACATGCCCGTCGGCATACGCTCGGGCATTGCGGGACTGGCCCAGATCGACAAGAGCCTCGACGAGGCCTCGACGACTTTGCGCGCGCGCAGCTTCACGACGCTGCGCCGTGTGGTGCTGCCGTTGCTCAAGCCCGCGCTTGTCGCGGCGCTGATCTACAGCTTCGTGCGCAGCATCACCTCGGTCAGTGCCGTGATCTTTCTGGTGTCGGCCGAATACAATCTCGCCACCGCCTACATCGTCGGACGGGTCGAGGCCGGCGAGTTCGGCCTCGCCATCGCATACTCCTCGGTGCTAATCGCCGTCATGGCCGCGGGCATCGCACTCATTCAGTTCGGGGTCGGCGAGCGCAAGCTTGGCCGCAGGCCCGTCACGCTGGTGGCTTCGGCCGCCGAGCCGGCCAGATAGGACTTGCCATGCCCAAATCAGGCCCCGCCTCCGTCGAATTCAGACATGTCAGCATGCGCTACGGCAATGTGACGGCCGTGGACGATGTCAGCTTCAGAATCCACGCGGGCGAGCTCGTGACGCTGCTCGGCCCCTCCGGCTGCGGCAAGACCACGACCTTGCGCATGATCGCCGGCCTCGAAATCGCGAGCGACGGGCAGATCCTGATTGGCGGCAAGGACGTGACACGGCTGTCGGCCGCGGACCGCGACGTCAGCATGGTGTTCCAGTCCTACGCGCTGTTTCCGCATATGAACGTGCTGGAGAACGCGGCATATGGACCGACGGTGAAGGGGCTGGGAAAGGCGCGGGCCGAGGCGATGGCGCTGGAGAAGCTCGCTTTGGTCGGGCTCAAGGGCTTTGAGAAACGCTACCCGGCCGAGCTGTCCGGCGGTCAGCAGCAGCGTGTCGCCGTGGCGCGCGCCCTCGTGCTGGAGCCGCAGGTGCTGCTCTTCGACGAGCCGCTCTCCAACCTCGATGCCAAGCTCAGGCGCCGGGTGCGGCAGGAGATCCGCGAGCTCCAGCAGTCGCTGAAGCTCACCGTCGCTTATGTCACGCATGACCAGGAGGAGGCCCTCGCCGTCTCCGACCGCATCATCGTGATGTCGAATGCAAAGATCGCGCAGCAGGGCTCGCCCCGCGAGCTTTATGAGGTCCCGGCGAACAGCTTCGTCGCTGATTTCATCGGCGATGCCAATCTCGTGGAGGTGACGATCGAGGCGGTGCATGATGGGCAAGCGCAGGTCATGCTGGGACCTCTCCGCCTGACGCTTGCCGCGCGCGGCCTCACGCCTGGGCCGGCAAAAGCGGCCATCCGGCCCCACGGCATCATGTTCGGCGATGGCCTTGCAGGAACCGTCAGGAAATCCTCTTACCTCGGCGATCACGTCGAGATGATCGTCTCGACGCCGATCGGCGAGCTTTTCGTCGTCAGCCGCCAAACCGATGAGATCCCGGCTGAAGGCGCGGCGATCAAGCTGTCATTCGTCCAGCAAAATATCGCTCTCGTTCGCTGACGGGCTCGAATCCGCATACTCGCTCGCGATTCCCGCGGCCCGATTGTATCATCCAGGCATGAGCTATTCCGACGCCGCGGACGACAACCCAACACGCGTTCGCAAGATCATCCATATCGACATGGATGCCTTCTACGCATCCGTGGAACAGCGTGACAATCCCGAGCTGCGCGGCAAGCCCGTCGCGGTCGGTGGCTCGGCCGAGCGCGGCGTGGTCGCTGCCGCGAGCTATGAAGCGCGCAAATTCGGCGTTCGTTCCGCGATGCCGTCGGTCACCGCGAAGCGGCAATGTCCCGACCTGATTTTCGTAAAGCCCCGCTTTGAGGTGTACAAGGCGATCAGCCGGCAGATTCGCGAGATTTTTGCCGAGCACACCGAGATCATCGAGCCGCTGTCGCTTGACGAGGCCTATCTCGACGTGACGGAAAACCTGCAAGGCATCCCGCTTGCCCGTGACGTGGCGCTGCGGATCCGCGAGAAGATCAAGGCCGAGACCGGCCTCAATGCGTCGGCGGGCATCTCCTACAACAAGTTCCTGGCAAAGCTCGCCTCCGATCATCGCAAGCCCAACGGGCAGTTCGTGATCTCGCCCGAGATGGGGCCCGCCTTCGTGGAGACGCTGCCGGTCGGCAAGTTCCACGGGATCGGACCGGCAACGAGTGCAAAGATGAATGCGCTCGGCCTGTTCACCGGCCTCGACATCCGCAACCAGACGCTTGAATTCATGAACGCGAATTTCGGCAAGTCGGGCGCCTATTATTACTGGATCTCGCGCGGCGTCGACGAACGGCCGGTGCGGGCCAACCGGATCCGCAAGTCGATCGGCGCGGAGACCACGTTCTCGGCTGACCTTGCCGAGTTCGAGACGCTGGTCATCGAGCTTCGCCCCCTCGTCGACAAGGTCTGGCGCCATTGCGAGACATCAGGCAGCCGGGGCCGGACCGTGACCTTGAAGATCAAGTTTGCCGACTTCGAGATCATCACGCGCAGCAGGTCCGTGGCTGCGCCGGTCGTAGGCCGGGAGGAGTTGGAGCGCCTCGCCTGCGGCCTGCTCGAGGCGGAGATGCCCCTGCCGAAGCGCGTCAGGCTCCTGGGAGTCTCGCTGTCATCGCTCCAGGTCGGCGACGATGCGGCGCCGCAACTGACGTTCGAAATTTGATCCAGACGCCGGGGATTCGAACGATCAGGCCGCGATCTCTTCCGCCCTGCTCCCGACCTCGTCGCGCTTCGCATTGATCAAATTGAGGAGATGGGCGGCCGCGCGGGCATCGCACAGCGCGCGGTGATGGTCCTTCAGCTCGATATTGTAGGCCCTTGTGAGCTTGCCGAGCCCGTAGGATTTGTGGCCGGGATAGTGCCGGCGCATGCTCGCGCAGGTGCAGAGCTTTGGAAAGCGGAAACGGCGTTCGAGGCGCTCGTATTCCGCGGCGATGAAGCCGTAGTCGAAATTGACATTGTGAGCGACGAAGACGCCGTCAGCCATGAACTGCATGAAGCTATCAGCGACTTCCGCGAACAATGGCGCACCCCGCACCATCTCATTGCTGATGCCGGTCAACGCGACGATCTTGGCCGGGATCGACCGTTGCGGGTTGATCAGCGAATGCCACTCCGCCACGACCTCGTGATTGCGGATCTTGACGGCGCCGATTTCAGTGATGCGATCCCCGCCGGTCCAGCCGCCGGTGGTCTCGATGTCCACGACGACATAGTCCTGGTCCGGATCGAAACGGAAATCGGCGCGGCCGATCTCCGAAGGGATTCCCGCGTTGCCGAGCTGGCGAAGCCGCGTCAGCTGGTTGCGCCTGATGACGTCGCCCTCGGCCTTCACTTCCATGAACGAGACGACGCCATCAGCCACAAGCATGAGATCGGGGAAGCCATCGCGCATCGCGCGATAGTCCTCGCACATCAGGCGAAGGATCGCTGCGAGGCCGTCAGCACTGGCCCCCGCAAGCAACGCGCGGAGCGCGTCCATATCGACATGGTCCCAGGCGAACACGCCGTTCGGCTTGCCCCTTTTCGCAGCAACGATCCGCAGGATCTGGGGCAGCGCTGAGCTCGCGGCGACGGCCGCCAACTTCGCGTCGATCTGAGACGCGAACATCCGGGCAAAGGTTCTGTCCTTCAGGCAGTGCGGCATCCAATCGAAGCCGCTGTGCAGCTGTCCGGATTCGAACAGCTCATCCCAGAACAGCAAGCCGAACAGGCAGTGCCAGAGTGTGTTTTCGGCGTGGAAGACCTCAAGGCCCTGCCGGCGCAGAACGCCGGCGATCCCGGCCTCCGGGCTGCCGCGCCAGGTGTCGTCGACCCGGAGCGTTCGTCCTGCCCGCAACAGCTCGGTGCAGAGTCCCGTCCGGCGCCCATCGAACTTCCGGGCATAGAAGTCGCTCGCAAAGACGCATTCGTCATCGCTGGCGGGATCATCGATCATGCGCCGTAGCAGGTCCTCCGCGGCGTCCTTGTCGCCCTCCGCATAAAGCAGCCGGGCGAGGCGCTCATTGCATTCGGCCGAAGCGCCGGCACGATAGAGCTGCACCGCGAGCGCGGCCTCACCCTTCTTCTCGAAGTGCAGACCCGCTTTGTGGGCTGCGCGGCTGCGCAGATCGAGGGCGTAATCCGTCGGGCAGGCAGGACCACCGAGAATGTCGGCAACGGACCTGCGATACACCTCGTCGGATTTGGCCTCGAGCTGGCGGAGCAGGCGCGCATAGTGGAAGCAGGCCCTCGCCTCGTCCGCATCGGCAAACCGCGCGCTGAAATCCGCCTGGCCGTTGGTGCGCAGGATGCCGAGATCGCGCAGCGCGAAATTCTTCAGGTTGTTCTCTGTCTTGCCGAAATAGAGATAGAGCAGGAACTCGAGCGGTTCGGTGTCAGCGAGCGCGATGAAGGCCTCTCCACCGCAGTGCCGGAATGCCGTGCCGAACGACAGATTGGCGAGGCAATACTCCGACAGCTTGGCCTTGGGCCACGAGGCCCTGACGTCGCTCATGCCGGCCGCCTTCGCGCCGTCGAACAGATCAGGCTTTGCAAGGCACGCCAGGAACGCAGCGTAGTCCTGTTCGGTCAGGCCTCGAACATAACCGGCAACGCCAAGCTCCCCCAGCGCGCCGAAGGGGTCGGCGATCTCGGCGTATTTGAAGGTGGAGGGATTGAAGACCGTGCCGTTGCGGTTGACCATCCGGATGAACAGGCACTGGGCGTCCTTCGACAGCGACGAGAAGCGAGCGACAAAGCCGTGATGCCTCTCGGCCAGCACCGGACCGTAGGTCTCGCAAACGAAGCTCAGCATCTCCGTGAAGTGGTCGTGATAATAGTAGACCGGCAGGACAGGCAGCGTCATCCGCGCGCAGCCCTCGGCGCAGCGCAGCGCGATCCCGCTCCGGTCGAAGTTCCCCGTGATTCCTTCGCGTTCATGTTCGACTTCTGTTCTTTTCGCCCGGCAGTGTCAAGCTCGGAACTTCGCGACCCGCGCTGTCCCGATGCCGGGTTTCGGTGACAACCAGGGCGCGCGAAGGCGCCTATTGCACCGCGGAACGATTTGCGACGCACCATTCAAAATGAGACTGCCCGTTAAGCCGCGCGTGGCGCCGACCGGTGCGCCGTATCCGAGTTCGGTTAGCCTTCATTCCAAGAAATCGTCGAAGACCCGATGGCCTTGCAAGAACGTCGCACGGCGCGGCGGACGCGTGAGGTGCGGTGAAAAACAGCGACAAGAACGACCAGGGAGGAGAGCAATGTTGAAAGGCAGTCTAGGACTGATTGCGTTGAGCAGCCTGCTGATGTCAGGCACCGCCTTCGCGCAGGAGAAGATCAAGGTCGGCGTCACCGCGACCCTCGAAGGCACCTACACCGTGCTCGGCGAGGACGGCATCCGTGGCTTCCAGACCGCACTGAACGTGCTCGGCAAGAAGGTCGGCGACAAGGAACTCGAATTCGTCATCGCTTCGACCGACGCCACACCGGACTCGGCTGTGCGCGCCGTGCGCAAGCTGATCGAGCAGGACAAGGTGCAGATCCTGCTGTCGCCGCTCTCCGGCGACGAGGGCATCGCGGTCAAGAACTTCGCGAAGACCCATCCGGAGCTGACCTTCATCAACGCAGCCTCCGGCGCGCAGGAAACGACTTATGTCGATCCGGCCCCGAATTTCTTCCGCTACAACATGGACGGCGCGCAATGGCAGGTCGGCCTCGGCAAGTACGCCTATGACACCAAGGGTTATCGCAAGATCGCAACGGTCGGCGAGGACTACTCCTTCATCTACACCCAGGTGTTCGGCCTCGTGCTCGAATTTTGCGGCGCGGGTGGACAGGTCACCAACCGGCAATGGGTGCCGCTCGGCACCAAGGATTTTGCGTCGGTTATCGCGGCGCTGCCTGACGACGTCGATGCCATCTATCTCGGCCTCGGCGGCGGCGACGCCGTCAACTTCCTCAACCAGTACCAGCAGGCCGGCGGCAAGGCGCATCTGATGGGCGGCTCGATCATGATCGACCAGACCATCCTGTCGTCCAAGGGCAATGCCAAGAACGCGCTGATCGGCACGCTGGCCGCCAGCGGCCAGGCCGACACCTGGGAGGATCCGGGTTGGCAGAAGTTCGTGAAGGACTATCAGGACGCCTTCCCGCCGAACAAGCGCTTCCCGAGCCCGTCGCTGCTTGCCACCAACTATTACGGCTCGACCATGGCGCTGATCCTGGCATTGCGTCAGGTCAATGGCGATCTCAGCGACAACCAGTCGAAGTACAAGGCTGCGCTCGCCAAGATCGAGCTCGATGCGCCCAACGGCAAGATCAAGCTCGACTCCAACCGCCAGGCGATCGGCACCAACTTCGTCACCGAAGTGGTCGATGACGGCAAGGGTGCGCTGTTCTCGAAGGTCGTGAAGGTGATCCCGAACGTGAACCAGACGCTGGGCTATGACCCTGCCGTGTTCGCCAAGATCGGTTTGCCCAGTCGTACAGTACCGGAATGTAAGAAGTACTGACGTAGTCGCATCAGCGACGTAATGACTGATCGGGGAGAGATTTGCAGAGCGCGCGACATGCACGCTCTTGCATTCTCTCCCCGGTTGTTGAACCCTATCAAAAAAGCAAAAGCTTCTGGGAGGGAAGGCATGAGCCGGGCGCTCGCCGTCTTCCACGGCCGTTTTGGTCGGGCGACGGTTTATCAGTTGAACCGCCCCTTCAATATCCACGCGCATCGCGAAGGTCACTTGATCTTCCATGTGGGCGGGCGTTCCGCATGCATCGATGTCAACGACGGACGCTACGACCTCACCGAAGGCTCTGTCGTCGCGGTGAATCCATGGGAACCGCATAATTTCCTGCCCACGGACCTCGACGGCGGCGCCGTCTTCTTCGTGCTCTATGTCAATCCGGAATGGTTCGCGCCCGATGTGCCCGGCGCCGACCGTCTCCGTTTCGGCCGCACCCAGTTCGCGCGATCGCCCGCACTGGACAAGCACATCAGACACGCCGCAGCCCTTGTGTGCGGCGCACCCTCGCTCAACAGCCTCGATGGCGAGCTGCGACGGCTAATCGATATCTGCTACGACGAAAGCTGGCAGCAGGCCGAGACCGCGCCCGATCTGCGCGCGAACGGTTCCATCACCGATTTTCGCGTCCGCAAGTGCATCAAGATGATGTCGGAGAGCCCCGGCGCGGAGATCGAGCTCGACACCATCGCACGCGAGTCCGGCCTGTCGCGGCCGCATTTCTACCGGCTGTTCCGCACCCAGACCGGCGTCACGCCGCACCTTTATCTCAACACGTTGATGATGGAGCAGGCGCTGGAGGCGCTGGTGGAAAGCGAGGTCCCGATCGCCGATATCGGCTTCGATCTCGGCTTCTCCTCGCAGAGCGGCTTCACCCGCTTCTTCGCCGCCAATGTCGGGATGGCGCCGACCGATTATCGCCGCGCGGCCAAGGTTTTGCGCGGCTGACGAACGCGCGAAAAGATACTCACGATCAAATGCCTCTCTCTCCGCCCCACTAGGATGGACGGAACGCGATCCCGGCAAGAGGATCGCATGTCCCGGGAGGACGCAAATCCATGGCGCGGTACGCAGCCTGCACAGGGCTGTCCGACCTGCATAAGAAGTGTAGTGGCGCCCGTCGCAAGCGGAGCGAGGAGACGCCATGACCCGCTTTGTCGAGCGTCATCCGGCCTGGGCGCTGATCGTCATCATCGCGGTCGCAGTCGTGCTGTGGCTGATCTTTGCGGTGTGGCCGCCGGGGCTTGAAGATGCGATCGGCCGCAAGCGCGTGTTCCTCAACGCGGTCTTCAACGGCATCACGCTCGGCGGTCTCTATTTCCTTGTCGCCAGCGGCTTCACGCTGATCTTCGGCCTGATGCGCAACGTCAACCTTGCGCACGGCTCGCTCTATCTGTTCGGCGGCTATGTCGGCTACGCCATCAGCGCCTCGACCGGGTCGTGGATCCTCGCCTTCATCGTCGCCTTCGTCCTGACGGCGCTGGTTGGCGTCCTGCTCCAGGTGCTCGTGTTCCGCCGCATGGAGGGCCAGGATCTGCGCCAGACCATGGTGACGATCGGACTCTCGATCGTGTTCGCCGACCTGATGCTGTGGGCCTGCGGCGGCGACTTCTACCAGATCCAGACCCCGAACTGGCTGATCGGTCCGGTCGAGCTGCCGCTGATCACCGCACTGAAATCCTCCGGCGAGCCGGTTTACTTGCGCTATCCGCTGGTGCGGCTCGTGATCTTCCTGGCCTCCGTCATCATCGGCATCGCGATGTGGCTCGCGCTCAACCGCACCCGGATCGGCATGATCATCCGCGCCGGCGTCGACGATCGCGACATCCTTGCAGCGACCGGCGTGCGCATCCAGATCGTCTTCGTGCTCGTGTTCGCGCTCGGCGCGGGGCTCGCCGGTATCGCGGGCGTCGTCGGCGGCACCTTCCAATCGCTCTCGCCCGGCGAGGACATCCGCTTTCTGCTCGCTTCCCTCGTCGTTGTGATCGTCGGCGGGATGGGCTCGATTCCCGGCGCCGCGCTCGGCGCGCTGATCATCGGCCTCGCCGAGCAGCTCGGCTCGGTCTACATCCCGACCTACGCCATCGTCGTGACCTTCCTGATCATGGTGCTGGTGCTGGCGCTTCGGCCGCAAGGCCTGCTGGCGAGGCGCTGACATGTCCGTCACCCACGATACGCGCATTCAGATCGGCAGCCCCGCCGCATCAGCGCAGCGGCAAGCCGCACGCGGCTGGCCCGATCTCAACAATCCCGCAGCCTGGATCGTGGCGGTGATCCTGCTGATCATGCCGCTGATCGCCAACGGCTTCTTCCTGATCGAGATCTTTGCGACCACGCTGATGCTGGGCACCATCGCGCTCAGCCTGATGTTCCTGGCCGGCTACGGCGGCATGGTCAGCCTGATGCAGCTCACCATCGCGGGCTTTGCCGCCTACATGGTCGCGGTGTTCGGCACCAGCGACAACGCCAATATCAGCCTGGGCTGGCCGTGGTGGCTGGCGGTGCCGATGGCGCTGACGCTCGCGACCATCTTCGGCACGCTCGGCGGTGCGCTCGCGGTGCGGACCGAGGGCATCTACACCATCATGATCACGCTCGCGATCGGCGCGGCCTTCTATTACTTCACCAACCAGAACTGGGCGATCTTCAACGGTCATACCGGCATCAACAACGTCGCGACGCCGCATTTTTGGGGCGTCAACTGGCGGTCGGACATTCCGTTCTACTATGTCGTGCTCGCGATCGCCGCGCTTTGCTATTTCGCGGTCGACTACATCTCCCGCGCGCCGTTCGGCCTGGCGCTCCAGGGCGTGCGCGACAATCCGCGTCGCATGGCCGCGCTCGGCTTCAACGTCAATGCGCACCGCGTCGCCGCCTATGCGGTCGCGTCCTTCATTGCGGGCCTCGCCGGCGTGCTCCAGGTCTGGAACTATCGCCAGATCTCGCCGGGCTCGGTCAGCGTCGGCGCCTGCATCGATATCCTGATCATCGCCATTGTCGGCGGCATCACCCGGCCGATCGGTCCCTATATCGGCGCCCTGGTGTTCGTGCTGCTACGCACCTTCGCGCTCGATTTCCTGGTCAAGATCGGGCTCGACGGCAACCGTTTCCGGCTGCTGATCGGCCTCGGCTTCCTTGCCATCGTGTTCTGGTCGTCGGATGGCGTGATCGGCCTGTGGCAGCGCTGGCGGCGGAGCCAGCGTCCGCAGTCGGATCGCCCGAACGGAGGGCGCGGCCATGGATAGCGTCGCCCGGCGCCTCTCCGCGGTCGGAGCCGGTGCAGCGCTGGAGCTGCGCGGCGTCACGCGGCTGTTCGGCGCGCTGGCAGCGCTGACCGACGTCACCATCACCGTGCGCCCCGGCGAGCGGCGCGCCGTGCTCGGCTCCAACGGCGCCGGCAAGACCACGCTGTTCAACTGCATCACCGGCGACTTCCCGCCAACCTCAGGCACGATCCGCTTCTTCGGCGAGGACGTCACGCACTTCCCGCCCTATGAGCGCATCCGCCGCGGGCTCAGGCGCACCTACCAGATCTCCGCGCTATTCCCCGGCCTCACCGTGCAGGACAATGTCTACCTCGCCTGTCGCGGCGTCTCGCGCGGACGCTTCTCGTTCCTGCGGCCCGGCCAGAACGATGCGCTGATGCATGCGGCCGACAATCTGGTGCAGGCGGTGCATTTGAGCGCGGTTAGGGATCAGCGCGTCGCCGAGCTCGCGCACGGCCAACAGCGCCAGCTCGAGATCGCGCTGGCGCTCGCAGGCGCCCCCCGCTTCGTGCTGTTCGACGAGCCCGCCGCCGGCCTGTCGCCGACCGAGCGGGCCGAGCTGGTGGAGATCCTGACCTCGCTGCCCGCGCATATCGGCTACATCATCATCGAGCACGACATGGACGTTGCGCTGCGCGTCGTCGAGAGCGTGACGATGATGCACAATGGCCGCATCTTCAAGGAAGGCGTGCCGGAGGAGATCCAGTCCGATCCCGAGGTGCAGGAGCTTTATCTCGGAGGCGGCCATGAGTGAGGCTCGCCGCAGTGCCGCCGCACTCGAGGTCCGTGGCCTCGACGTCTATTACGGTCATTCGCACGCGCTGCAGGGTGTCGACCTCACGCTCGACGCCGGCGTGTTCTCCGTGGTCGGCCGCAACGGCATGGGCAAGACCACGTTGTGCAAGGCGATCATGGGCCTCGTGCCGGTCAGCGGCGGCTCGATCCGGGTTCGCGGCGAGGATATCACGCGGCGGCCGCCCGCAAATATCGCGCGCCTCGGGGTCGGCTACGTGCCGCAGGGCCGCCGGCTGTGGCGCTCGCTCAGCGTCGACGAGCATCTGCGGCTCGCCGGCGGCATCCGCTCCGGCGCCTGGACGGTCGAGCGCATCTACGACACCTTTCCGCGGCTTGCCGAACGCCGGGATCACGGCGGCGGCCAGCTCTCGGGCGGCGAGCAGCAGATGCTGGCGATCTCGCGCGCGCTGCTGACCAATCCGCAATTGCTGATCATGGACGAGCCGACCGAAGGGCTTGCGCCCGTCATCGTCGCCCAGGTCGAGGAGATGCTGCTGCAGCTCGGCGAGGACGGCGACATGTCCGTGCTCGTGATCGAGCAGAACATCGGCGTCGCCACCGCGATCTCGCGCAACGTCGCGATCATGGTCAACGGCCGCATCAACCGCATCATCGACTCGGCGCGGCTGTCCGCCGACCGCGCGTTGCAGCAGCGCCTGCTCGGCGTCGGACTGCATGCCGAGCTGGAGCCCGACATCGACGTGCCTTCTGCGGGCGACGAAGCAAAGCCGGTCGCTCAGCCCGCACGCACCAGCGGCCCGATCCGCATCTACATGTCCAATCCGACGCCGCCGACGCGCTGGTCACAGCCGGTCCCGATCGCTCGCATCGAAGCCGCCGCGCGCACGCTTTCGACGCAAGTCGCGCGACTTGATGAGACCGCGCGGCGCAAGCGTGAGCCGATAACGGCGCAGACCTCCGGTCCGCCGGTCGTTCTGGTCGTCGGCACGCTCGACACCAAGGGCACCGAGCTACGCTTCATCCGCGACGTCATTGGCGAGAGCGGGCTGCGCACGCGGCTGGTCGACGTCTCCACCAGCGGCAAGCACGCGACCTGCGACGTCTCCGCGCAGGAGATCGCGCTGAACCATGGCCGCGGCGGCTCGGCCGTGTTCGGCCCGGATCGCGGTGCCGCTGTCACCGCGATGGCGGACGCGTTCGCCAAGTGGATCAAGCGCCAGGGCAATATCGCCGGCGTGATCTCGGCCGGCGGTTCGGGCGCGGCCTCGCTGGTCGCCCCCGCCATGCGTACCCTCCCCGTCGGCGTGCCAAAACTGATCATCTCCTCGGTCGCTTCGGGCGATGTCGCGCCTTATGTGGGTCCTGCCGACATCACCATGATGTATTCGGTCACCGACGTGCAGGGCCTCAATTCGATCTCGCGCGCGGTGCTTTCGAACGGCGCCAATGCCATCGTCGGCATGGTCAAGGCCCGCCTCGACCAGCGCGAAGCCAAGGAGCGCGCCGCGAGTGCCGGCTTGCCGTCGATCGGCATCACCATGTTCGGCGTCACGACACCAGCGGTGCAAAAGATCGCGGCCGATCTCGCTGGCGATTTCGAATGCCTCGTCTTCCATGCCACCGGCGTCGGCGGTCGCTCGATGGAGAAGCTGGTCGATTCCGGCCAGCTCGCCGGCGTGATCGATCTCACCACCACCGAGATCTGCGACCTCTTGATGGGCGGCATATTTCCGGCGACCGAGGATCGTTTCGGCGCCATCATCCGCACCCGCCTGCCCTATGTCGGCTCGGTCGGCGCGCTCGACATGGTCAATTTCGGCGCACCCGACACCATCCCCGAGCGCTATCGCGGCCGCAAATTCCACGTCCACAATCCACAGGTGACCTTGATGCGCACGACAGCGGACGAGAACGAGCGCATGGGCCGCTGGATCGGCGAGCGGCTGAACCAGATGGACGGGCCGGTGCGCTTCTTCCTGCCCGAGGCCGGCGTCTCCGCGCTGGATGCGCGTGGCCAGCCGTTCTGGGACCCCGAGGCCGATGCTGCCTTGTTCCGCGCGCTGGAACGCACGGTGCGTGCGACCGGCAACCGGCAACTCATCCGCGTCAAGCAGAACATCAACGATCCCGAGTTCGCCTCGACCATCGTGAGCGCGTTTCGAACCCTGTTCGGACGCGCCGGGGCGCGCCGGAGAGCAGCGAGGTGACCGATGGCCCGGTTTGAACGCGCAGCACTCCTGAAGCGGTTTCGCGACATGGCGAAGCGCGGCGAGCCGATCGTCGGCGGCGGCGCCGGCACCGGCCTTTCGGCCAAATGCGAGGAAGCCGGCGGCGTCGATCTCATCGTGATCTACAATTCCGGCCGCTATCGCATGGCCGGCCGCGGTTCGCTTGCGGGGCTGATGCCCTATGGCGATGCCAACGCGATCGTGGTCGAAATGGCCGGCGAAGTGCTGCCGATCGTCAGCAAGACGCCGGTGCTCGCCGGCGTGAACGGCACCGATCCATTCCGCGACATGGATGTGTTCCTCGACCAGCTCAAGGCACTCGGCTTTGCCGGCGTGCAGAATTTTCCAACCGTCGGCCTGATCGACGGCATCTTCCGCGCCAACCTCGAAGAGACCGGCATGTCCTACGCGCTGGAGATCGACATGATTGCGAAGGCGCGCGAGAAGGATTTGCTGACGACGCCCTACGTCTTCAGCGAGAAGGAAGCCGCCGCGATGGCGATCGCCGGCGCCGATATCATCGTCTGCCACATGGGCCTCACGACCGGCGGCACGATCGGCGCGCAGACCGCGCCCAAGCTGAACGACTGCCCGGCACGCATCGACACCTGGGCATCGGCGGCGCTCAGCGTCAACCCGGACATTCTGGTGCTCGCCCATGGCGGCCCGATCGCGGATCCCGCGGATGCCGATTTCATCATGAAGAACACCCGCTACTGCCACGGCTTCTACGGCGCCTCCTCGATGGAGCGGCTGCCGGTGGAGCGGGCATTGACGGAACAGGTCCGCAAATTCAAGGCGATCGGCGCGCCGTAACGCCTTACAAGATCGAGGGAGGGAAACATGTCAGGGATACTGGTCGGCGAGCTCATCCTCTGGCTGATCGTCGCGATCATCGTGATCGTGGTCGGCGTCTACATCGTCAACTGGCTCTACCACCGCTCCTCCAAGGAGGTGTCGTTCGTCCGCACCGGCTTCCTCGGCGAACGCGTGGTCATCAACGGCGGCGCCTTCGTGCTGCCGTTCATTCACGACTACACGCCTGTCAACATGAACGTGCTGCCGATGGGCATCGTGCGCTCGCGCCAGGACGCCGTGATCACCCGCGATCGCATGCGCGTCGACATCGAGGCCGACTTCTATGTGCGGGTGCAGCCGACCCGCGAGGCCGTCTCGATTGCGGCCGCCACGCTCGGCCGCCGCACCATGGAGCCGGAGCAGCTCCATACATTGCTGGCCGGCAAGTTCATCTCGGCAATCCGCTCGGTTGCCTCGGAAATGACCATGGAGGAAATGCATGAGCGCCGCGGCGATTATGTCGCGCGGGTCAAGACCAACGCGGCCGAGGCCCTTGCCCTGAACGGCCTCGAGATCGAGTCCGTCGCCATCACCGATCTCGACCAGACCGACCTCGAATTCTTCAACCCGTCGAACCGCTTCGACGCCGAAGGTCTGACCCGCCTGATGGAGGACATCGAGGCCAGGCGCAAGCTGCGCAACGACATCGAGCAGGACTCGATGATCAAGATCCGCGCCCGCAATCTCGAGGCCGAGCGGCAGGCGCTCGAAATCGAACGCGAGAGCGAGACCGCGCGGCTCGAACAGGAGCGCGACATCGAGATGCGCCGGGCGCTCCAGCGCACTGAAGTCGCCCGCGAACGCGCCCTGCGCGAGACCGAGGCCGAGCAGGCCCAGATCTCGGCGCGCGAAGCGATCGAGCGCTCGCGCATTGCCAACGAGCAGGCGATTGCGGAGGCCCGCATCGCCTCCGAGCGCGAGACCCGCCAGAAGGAGATCGAGCGCACCCGCACCATCGAGGAGAAGGAGCTGCTGGCGCGCGAGGAGATCGAGAAGACCCGCATCGCCAACCAGCGCTCGATCGACACGACGCGGATTGCCAGCGAGCGCGAGGTCCGCCAGCGCGAGATCGAGCGGATGCGCACGGTCGAGGAAGCAGAGATCGCAGCCCGCGAGGCGATCGAGAAGGCTCGCATCCAGCAGGACCGCGTCGTCACCGACGCCCGCATCGCCAATGAGGAAGAGACAAGGCGCCGCGAGATCGAGCGCAGCCGCGCCGTCGACGAGGCCGAGATTGCCGCCCGCGAGGCCACTGAGAAGGCGCGCATCGCGCAGACGCTGATCGTGAACGTCGAACGCATTTCCTCCGACGAGCGCACCCGCGCTCTGGAGATCCAGCAGGTCCGCACCATCCAGGAGGCCGAGATCGAGGCGCAGCGTGCGGTGGAAGTCGCCCGCATTGCCCGCGAACGGACGCTCGCCGCCGAGCGCATCGCCGCCGAGCAGAACACAAGACAGCTCGAAATCGAGCGCAACCAGACCCTCGAAGTTGCCGGCATCGCCGCACGCGAGACCACCGAGGCCTCTCGGATCGCCCAGGAAGAGCGCGTCCGCTCGCTGGAAATCGCGCGCAACCGCGCCGTCGAGGAAGCCGATATCGCCTCGCGCGAGGCGATCGAGGCGGCCCGCATCGCCCAGGAAAAGGCGGTCGCGGCCGAGCGCATCCAGGCCGAGCGCGATACGCGTTCGCTGGAGATCGAACGAACCGGCATTCTGGAGGCCGCCGAGCTGAAGCGGCGCGATGCCATCGAGCGGCAGCGCATCACGGTCGATCTCGCGCTGGAGGCCGAGCGGATCAATTCGTCCAGGAAGCGCGAGGTGCTCAATATCGAGCAGAAGAAGGCGATCGAAATCGCCGACGAAGACCGTGTGATCGCCCTCTCCGCCAAGAAGTCCGAGCGGATCGACGCGGATCGTCAGGTCAGGCAG
The DNA here is from genome assembly GCF_019455395.1 of Bradyrhizobium sp. BR 10261. Classification (NCBI taxonomy): domain Bacteria; kingdom Pseudomonadati; phylum Pseudomonadota; class Alphaproteobacteria; order Hyphomicrobiales; family Nitrobacteraceae; genus Bradyrhizobium; species Bradyrhizobium sp. BR 10261. The sequence continues at coordinate 106,624 of NZ_JACOFQ010000009.1, read as the reverse complement.
GCCGAGATCGTTGCCCGCAAGGAGGTCGAGACCACGGACGTCTCGCGCGAGCAGGCGTTGGAAGCCGCCCGCCTCGAACGCCGCCGCGCCATCGAGCAGCTCGAGGTCGCCCGCGTCCAGTCACTCCAGGAGGCCGAGATCTCCTCCCGCGAGGAAGTGGAGCGCGCACGCATCGCCTCTGACCGCGGCCTCGATGAAGCCCGCATCGGCCGCGAGCGCGAACTGCGCAAGCTTGAGGTGAACCGCGAGAAGGAGGTCGAGACTGTCTTGATGGAAAAGGCGATCGCCATTCATCAGAAGTCGCTCGAAGAATCCGCCGCCCGTGCCGCGGCCGAAGAGGCCCGCATGCGGGCTACCGAGGCCGCCGAGCGCGTGGTTACGGCGCGCGAGAGCGAGATCGCAAAACGCCGCAAGACCGTCGAGGTGCTGCTCGCCGAGAAGCAGGCCGAGGAAACCCGCATTGCCGCCGATGCCGAACGTGTCCGCGCTGCCGTCGAGGCTGAGGCGCAGCGCATGCTCAACGAAGCCGAGAACGTGCTGACGGACCAGGCGCGCTACTCGCTGTTCCGCCGCAAGCTGCTCGACAAGATCGAAGGCATCGTGCGCGAGAGCGTCAAGCCGATGGAGAAGATCGAGGGCATCCGCATCCTCCAGGTCGACGGCCTCAATGGCAACGGCCATGGCGGCAATGGCGGCCGCAGCGCCACCGACGAGGTGATCGACTCGGCACTGCGCTACCGCGTGCAGGCGCCGCTGATCGACTCCATCCTGTCCGACATCGGCGTCGAGGGCGGCAGTCTCGCCAAGATGCCGGGCCTGATCCGCGAGGCCCGCGACATGCAGGGCATCAAGGATTCCGCACGCAAGGGCGGCGGCGACAAGCAGGCCAGCACCCCGCCCGCGGCCGAGGGTGGCGGCGAGCCGCCCGCCGAGCGCGGTCCGCGGAAGAAGAGCTGAGGTCTCACCCATGCCCCGCGTCTACGTCTCCACCGTCGTCAATGCGCGCAACGACCGCGTCTGGGCGCGCGTGCGCGATTTCAACGGCCTGCCGAACTGGCATCCCGCGATCGCCGAAAGCCGCATCGAGGGCGGCGAGCCCGCGGACAAGATCGGCTGTGTGCGCGACTTTCGCCTGCGCAACGGCGACCGCATCCGCGAAAAGCTGCTCGGCCTCTCCGATTACGACATGTTCTGCACCTATTCGATCCTGGAATCCCCGATGGGCGTCGAGAACTATGTCGCGACCTTGCGGCTGACGCCCGTCACCGACGGCGACCAGACTTTTGTGGAATGGACCGCCGAGTTCGACTGCGCCCCGGAGCGCGAGACCGAGCTTGTCGGCAATATCGGCGGCGGCGTGTTCCAGGGGGGGTTCGATGCGCTGAAGCGTGTGTTCGGAGGCTGATATCAGTGCCGCATATCGTCAAAAGCACCATCCTGGACGCGCCCACCGATGCAGCGTGGGCACTTCTGCGCGATTTCAACGGGCACGATCGCTGGCATCCGGCGGTCGCGACGTCTTCGATCGAACGCGCGCATTCGTCCGACAAGATCGGCTGCATCAGACGGTTCAAGCTCAAGGACGGCGCCGAACTGCGCGAGCAATTGCTGGCGCTGTCCGACCTCGAACAAAGCTTCAGCTACTGCCTGCTCGACACGCCGATCCCGATGTTCAACTACGTCGCCCATGTCCGCCTGCTGCCTGTCACTGACGGCGACCGCACCTTCTGGCACTGGGAGTCGCGCTTCACCACCAGGCCCGAAGACCGCGACCGCATCACCCATATGGTCGCCGAAGACATTTACCAGGCCGGGTTCGATGCAATCCGCCGGCATCTGAAGGAGGCCGCCTAGATGGCCGTGATAGTGAAGACTTTTGGCAGCGCCAACGAGGCGGCCGGGGCGCTGTCGTCGGACCGCACCGCCCGCTATCTTGGCGGCGGCACGCTGGTGATGCGGGCGCTGAATGAGGGCGACGTCTCGATCTCGACGGTGGTCCGCGCCCAGGATCAGGCACTGACCCGGATCGACGCGTCCGGCCCGCGCATCACGCTAGGTGCCGGCGTCACCTTCGCGCGCGTCCTCGCCGAGCGCGACCTCGGCTTCCTGCACGCCCCGGCCCGATCGATCGGCGGCCCAGCGGTCCGCAACATGGGAACGGTCGGCGGCAATCTTTTTGCGCCGAACCCCTATGGCGATTTCACGGTTGCGCTGCTCGCGCTCGATGCGACAGTGGCCGTCGCGGGCGGGTTTGGCTCACGCGACATTCCGATCGAGGAGTTTCTGCAGGCACGCGACCGACAGGCGGGGGCATTGGTCCTCTCGATCTCGTGCACCCGGCCCGCAAGCACGGAGGCATTCCGCTATCGCAAGATCGCGCGCATCAAGCCGAAGGGCGGCTCGGTCATCACGCTGGCCGCGCATCTGCCGATCTCGGGCGGCCGCATCGCAGGTGCCCGGATCGCACTCGGCTCGATGGCGCCGACGCAGATCCGCGCCCGCGCCGCCGAGCGGGCGCTGGAGGGACGTTCGCTGGATGCAGCGACCATCGCCGCTGCCGCATCGGCCGTCACCGAGGGAACATCACCAGCCGACAACGCGCTCGGCAGTGCCTGGTATCGCCGCGAGATCGTCGGCGTGCATCTGCGCCGCCTGCTGTCGGGACAGGAATAGAACCCCATGTCCAAGATCCCGCTTCAATTTCGTCACAACGGCCGCGATGTCGCCATCTTCGTCGACGGCGGCACCAACCTGCTGGTGGCACTGCGCGAGCTGATCGGCGACATGACGCCGAAATTCGGCTGCGGCCAAGGCGGCTGCGGCACTTGCAGCGTGCTCATCGACGGCGAACTCCACCTCTCCTGCCTGACGCTGGCGGAAACGGTCGCTGGCCGCGCCGTTGAAACGCTCGACGGCATGAAGCAGGGGCCGAACCTGCATCCGCTGCAGCGCGCCTTCGCCGACAATTTTGCCGCGCAGTGCGGCTATTGCACGCCGGGCATGCTGATGGCTGCAAAGGCCTTGCTCGATCGCAATCCCTCGCCGAGCCGCGACGAGGTCATCGAGGCCATCTCCGGCAACATCTGCCGCTGCACCGGCTATGAGCCGATCATCAATGCCATCCTCGCCGCCGCCGGCGGCCGGGTCAGTGCCTGAAGGACGTCGCCATGCTGGAGCTGCGCAAGGACATTTTCGCCGACGAGCGCGACGATAACTTAAAGGAAATCGGCAAGGGCACCCAACGACAGGACATGCTCGGACATGTCACGGGCACGTCGAGCTATTTCAATGACCACAAGCTTCAGGGCATGTTGCATCTGAAGGTCGTGCGGTCGACGCAGGCGCATGCACGCATTCGCCGCATCGACACGACGGAGGCTGAGCGCTCGGCCGGCGTGCGCCGGATCATCAGGGGCGCCGATGTGCCGGTCAATCTGAACACGCTGCTCAGCCTGATCAATTTCGGCAAGGACGACGAGCCTTCGCTGGCGGTCGACAAGGTCCGCTACAAAGGCGAGCCGATCGTCGCCATCGTCGCCGACAGCGAGCGCGAGGCCTTCGAGGCGATCGCGAAAGTCAGGATCGACTACGAGCCGCTGCCGGCGGTGTTCGATGTCGAGGATGCGCTGAAGCCCGGCGCACCCGTGGTCAACGAGACCTATCCAAAAAACACCTTCACCTATCACGAGACCTACGATCACCAAAGACTGCGCTTCGGCGATGCCGATGCGGCGCTGGCGACCGCCGATCATGTGCTGGAACAACGCTACCAGATGTCGCCGATCGAGCACGCGCCGACCGAGACCAACGGCGCGATCGCCGCGCCCGACACCAACGGCCGCTATGTCGTCTATACCTCGACCCAGGCGCTGTTCTTTTCGGTCGATACTTGCGCCAAGATCCTGAACGTGCCGTCCAACACCTTCCATTTCATCGGCGGCACCGTCGGCGGCGGCTTTGGCGGTAAGGTCGACACGCTGACCGAGCCGCTTGCCATCCTCGGCGCCATGCTGACCGGAAAGCCCGTGCGCTACGTGTTCGGGCGCGAGGAGGAGATGCAATATGGCCCGCCGCGCGGGGCCGAGCGCATCTACATCAAGGACGGCGTGATGCGCGACGGCCGCATCGTCGCGCGCAAGATCCGCGCCTATTTCGACAGCGGCGCCTATACGCGCCTCTCCAGCTACGCCGCGGTGAAATGCGCCGCGCATCTGCCGGGCCCCTACACCATCCCGAATGTCTATGGTGACGTCTATTGCGTCTTCACCAACCGCACGCCGGCGACCGCCATGCGCGGCTTCGGCGTCACCGCAATGGATTTTGCCATCGAGTGCCAGATGGACAAGCTGGCGCACCTCATCAACATGGATCCGATGGAGTTCCGGATCCTCAACGCCTATCGCGATGGCGACATGAAGGCGCACCGGCGCGAGGCCAAGAACACGGCCCTGATCGAATGCGTGCAGGTCGCGGCTGAAAAAGCCAAATGGCCGCTGCGCGAAGAGTTCAAGCGGGCATCTTCGCGCAAGGACGGTGGCGGCAGCCGCGCCGTGATCCCGCCGACACCGGCAGACTCGCGCGCACGGCCAGCGGCTCCGGCGCAGCAGCGCACCAGCTACGACCGGCTGCCACCGACCGTCACCCGCGAACCGCCGCGCGAGCCGCCTCCGCCGGCTCCGACGCCACCTTCGCCGCGGCCGGCCGCGCCCTCGCATGGCGCGACCCGCTTCTCCTCCGTCTTCGGCACCAGGAGGCGCTAGATGACCCGGCATCGCGGACGCGGCATGGCCTCGATCAACTATCCCATCGGCATGAATCTCGGCGGCGATCCCAGCCAGGCGCTGGTGCATTCCAATCCGAGCGGCAAGTTCACGGTAGCGCTGTCCTCGATCGACCTCGGACAGGGCATGAAATCGGTGACGCGGCAGATCTGTGCGGAGACGCTGGGCGTACCGGTCGAGGACGTCTATGTCGACACGGCCGACTCGGACACAGGCCCGCATTGCATGGGCTCCTTCGCCTCGCGCGGTACCCATCGCGTTGGCAATGCGGTGATGGCAGCCGCCCGAGAAGCCCGTGGCGTGATGATGGAAGCCGCCGCCGAGGAGCTTGAGGTCAACGCCGCCGACCTCGAGACCGACGGACGCGGCAACATCCACGTCAAGGGCGCGCCGCACCGTTCGATCTCGACCAAGGACGTCGCAATCGCGGCCCAGTTCAAGCAGGGCAAGACCATTTCCGGCCGCGGCATTTTTCTCGTGCCGCTCTCTGAAGTGAATCCGGAGACCGGCGAGATGTCGCCCGCGACCTGCTATGCGCATGCCTGCCTTGTCGCCGAGGTGGATGTCGATGACGAGACCGGCGAGGTCGCGATGGTGCGAATGGACTCCGCCTATGAGCTCGGCCGCGCCCTTAATCCACGGCTGGTCGAGCAGCAGCTCGTCGGTGGCGCCTGGATGGGCGTCAGCCACGCGCTGTATGAGACGCCCGAGCCGTATTACCCCGAGCCGGTGCATGGCCCGCGCGACTTCGTCGAATATCTGATGCCCGGGCCCGGCGACATCTGCCCGCACGATATCGCCGTGCTGGAGCGCCCCGCCCCGGACGGTCCGTTCGGCGCCAAGGGGCCCGGCGAGATGTGCGCGAACCCGGTGCTGCCGGCCGTCGCCAACGCCATCTTCAACGCGGTCGGCGTGCGCATCGACGACCTGCCGATCACGCCGGAAAAGGTGCTGCGCGCGATCAAAGCGCAGGGCGGCGCGCGGCCGCAGGCGCGGCGCTAGAGGTTTTGGCTCATGCCGGTCCGCAGCAACATCGTCGGCATCGACAGCCCGGACGCGCTGGAGAAAGCGCTGCGCGCTGCCTATTACCTCGCCGACGCGGGCCTTGCGACCGCGGCCTATCTGGGCCTTGCGCTCGGCAAGCCATTGCTGCTCGAGGGCGCGCCGGGTGTCGGCAAAACGGAAGCCGCAAAGGCCATCGCCGCCGTGCTCGGCCGCCGCCTGATTCGCCTGCAATGCTACGAGGGCATCGACGCCTCCGCTGCACTCTACGAGTGGAACTATCCGCGCCAGATGCTCGCGATCCGCCAGGCCGGCGACGAGAGCATCGACATCTATGGCGAGACGTTCCTGATCGAGCGGCCGATGTTGGCTGCCCTGCGCGCCCCGGACTCGACTGTGCTGCTGATCGACGAAGTCGACCGCGCCGACCAGGAGTTCGAGGCTTTCCTGCTGGAATTCCTCTCCGACTTCCAGATTTCGATCCCCGAGCGCGGCACCGTGCGTGCTGACGAACGCCCCGTCGTCGTCCTGACATCGAACCGGACGCGCGACCTGCACGAAGCCTTGCGCCGCCGCTGCGTCTATCACTGGATCGACTACCCCACCGAAGAGCGCGAGGCCCGCATCGTGATGCTGCGCGCCTCCAGCGTCGCCGAAGCGACCGCGCGGGCCGTTGTCGCAGCGGTCGGCAAGCTCAGGCGCGAGCCGCTGAGCAAGGCGCCTGGCATCGCCGAGGCTGTGGATTGGGCCGAGGCCGCAACGCTGCTGCACAAGGGGGGTGCACGCTGGCCCGATGCGTTCAAGCGATCGATCGGCGTCGCGCTGAAGGACGAGGAGGATCTGCACTTCATCTCGCCCCGGCTCGACGCCATGCTCGCGGAGGCCACCGCATGAGCACCGAGCCTCAACTGCCGCGCGCCGCCCGCATCTTCGTCTCCTTCGTCGCATTGCTGCGTGCCAACGGCTTTGCCGTCGCGCCGGAACAAACCACCGCGTTCCTCACCGCGATCGAGCTGCTCGGGCCGCGCGACCTCAGCGATATTAGGCAGGCAGCGCTCGCCACCCTCGCCCCACCACCTGAACGCCGCACGACGTTCGACCGCCTGTTCGACCTTCACTTCCGCGGCAGTGAGGCGATCGAGCATACCGATGACAGCGAGGACGATGAGACACTGCGGCTCCAGGAGGAAGGCCGCGGCGACCAGGAGCCGCTCCGCTCCGACGACGCCAACGAATCCGGCCTGACTGCAACGCGCGCCGAGGCGCTGGTCGAGCGCCGCTTCGCTCAGCTCTCCACTACGGATGCGCTCCGCCGGCTGTCCCGCGAAGCGCCAAGGCGCCTGCCCAGGCGGCGTGGCCACCGCCGCATGCGCGCGCGCCGCGGGCCGTTTGCCGATCTTCGGCGCACTTTACGCGACTCCGTCCGCAGCGACGGGGAGATCCTGCGGCTCGGGCATATGAAGCGGCGCCAACGGCCGCGAAAATTCCTACTGCTGATCGACGTCTCCGGCTCGATGAAGAGCCGCACCGAGGAGAACATGAAGCTGGCGCACGCGCTGGTGCAGGCCGCACCCTATGTCGAGGTCTTCACCTTCGGCACCCGGCTGACCCGTGTCACCCGCGCGCTGCGGCTGAAGCGCCGCGAGCAGGCGCTGAGCGCGGCCGCGCATCTCGTCAGCGACTGGGATGGCGGCACCCGCATTGGCGATGCGCTGCAAGCCTTCCTCGCGGTGCCCCGCTTCGGCAGCTATGCGCGCGGGGCGGCCGTGGTCGTGGTCTCGGACGGGCTGGAGCGCGGCGAGCCCGATGCGTTGCGTGATGCGGTGGCAAAGCTGTCGCGACGGGCCTGGCGCGTGAGCTGGCTGACGCCACTGGCGACCGGACCCGGCTTTCGGCCGCAGACCGAGGCGCTCGTCGCGATCGAGCGCTTTGTCGATGATCTCGTCGACGGTGGATCGATCGCGTCTATCGTTGCGCATGTCCTGGCCTTGGGACGAAGGAGAGTGGCGTGAGCGAGATTGTCGACGGCCATCATCATATCTGGCGCCAGGCCGACCTGCCCTGGCTGGTCGGCCCGATGCAGCCGCGCATCTTCGGGCCTTACGAGGCGATCCGGCGCGATTATCCGATCGAGGAATATCTCGATGACCTCAAGGACACCGGCGTCACCCGCTCGGTCTACGTCCAGACCAATTGGGCCAATGACCGTTTCGAGGACGAGGCGGCCTGGGTGCAGCGGACCGCCGATGAGCACGGCTGGCCGCACGGCATCGTCGCCTATGCCAATTTCGCCGTGGACGACGTCCGTCCGCAGCTTGACCGCCTCAAGCGCTATTCCCTGGTGCGCGGCGTGCGCATGCAGCTGCACTGGCACGAAAACCCGCTCTATCGCTTCGCGGCCAAGCCCGATCTCTGCGTCGATCCCATGGTGCGCCGCAACGTCGCGCGTCTCGCCGACTATGGCTGGAGTTTCGATCTGCAGGTGTTCACGCCGCAGATGCCGGATGCCGCGCATCTCGCCGACTCCTGCCCCAAGGTGACCTTCATCCTCCAACATGCCGGCATGCTCGAAGACGTTTCGCCAGCGGGCTGCGCGGCCTGGCGCGCGGGCATGGCCCGGCTCGCCACATGTCCGAACGTCGTCTCGAAGCTCTCGGGCCTCGGCACTTTCATCCATCGCAACGACCCCGCGCATATCGCCGCTGTCGTCGCCGACACCGTCGCGATCTTCGGCGCCGAGCGCTGCCTGTTCGGCTCGAATTTCCCGATCGAGAAATTGTGGACCAGCTATCGCGAGCTCGTTGAGGCCTTTCGTACCGCGGCCGCGCCGCTGAGCGCCGAGCAACGGGATGCAATCTTCCGGGGTACGGCGACACGCGTCTATCGACTTTGAACGACAAGAAAGAACACAAGGAGGGCAACGAATGGCGCTGGAGATCAAGATCATGGACTACGGCGATATCGAGCTGGAATCGAGCTTCCTGGTGCTCGGTCGCGATTGCGGCCGCACCCGCCGCGTCCTCACGCTGGGCTTTTTGATCCTCGGCGGCAAATATCCTGTCGTGGTCGACACCGGCTATCGCTCCAACCAGATCATGGAGACGCTGGGCATGCGAGGGCTGCAATACCATGAACACATGATCGAGAACCAGCTCGCTCGCCACGGCGTGCGCATGGGCGACGTCCGTTTCGTCTGCCACACCCATCTGCACATCGATCATGCCGGCAAGGACGATCTGTTCCCGATGAACACGACCGTCGTACTCAACCGCAAGGAGCTGGAATATTCCGTCTCCGGCCTGATGCACCCGCAATATCCGGCGCCCGACATCAAGCACCTGATCGACCGTCTGCACACCAAGAGCGCGCTGCGCTTCCTCGACTTGGAGATCACCGGCCCGATCGAGCTGATGCCCGGTGTCTATTGCGACGCCGCCAATGCCCATACCGAGGGCTCGATGAACATCATCGTCGAGACCGCCGACGGCATTGCCACCATCTGCGGCGACGTGATCTACGATTTCAACGACCAGATCGTCACGCCCTTCCACGAGATCCACGACTGGGAGCCGCGTACCACCGGCAACCACGGCACCAGCAAACGTGCGGAGAAGGCTGCGATCAAGAAGCTGCTCAGCAATTCGCGCTACCTGCTGCCGGTGCACGACCGCCCCGCCAAGATCGAAGGCGGCAATGTCGTGGGCCGGCTGCACGACCAGGTCCCCGGACCGATCGTGCAGTCCCTGCCCGCGCGGAACTGGTTCCCCGCCTAGCATGATGTGAGGGCCGACCGATGACACATGTCACCCTGCGCTCCGAATTCGAGACCCTGATCGATCCCTACGCGCCCGTTGCGCAAGTCGGCACAGGCTTTGAGTTCACGGAAGGACCGATCTGGCATCCGGTCGATCATTACCTATTGTTCTCGGACATGCCGGGCGACGTGCGCCGGCGCTGGGACGCGCGGCGTGGCGTCGTCGAGGTCAAGCGTCCGTCGAACAAGTGCAACGGCATGACCTACGATGCCGAGCTCAATCTGATCGTCTGCGAACACGCGACCTCCTCGCTGATCCGCGAACGGCCGGACGGGCGGCGCGAGGTGCTGGCCTCGCACTTCGGCGGGCAGGAGCTCAACAGCCCGAACGATGTCTGCGTCCACTCCGCAGGCGCAATCTATTTCTCCGACCCCTGGTATGGCCGCATGCCGGTCTATGGAGTCGAGCGGCCGCGCCAGCTCGGCTTCCAGGGCGTCTATCGCGTGGCCCCCGGCGGCGAGCCGAAGCTGGTGGTCGACAGAACCTTGTTCGACCAGCCGAACGGGCTCTGCTTCTCACCCGATGAACGACTGCTCTATGTCAACGACACCGTTCAGGCGCTGATCCGCGTGTTCGACGTCAACGCCGACGGCACGCTGGCGAATGCGCGCGTGTTCGCCAGCGGCATCCGCTCCGAACTGGAGGCGGGCGTGCCCGATGGCATGAAATGCGATCAGCACGGCAATGTCTGGGTCACCGCACCCGGCGGCGTCTGGGTCTATTCACCGCGGGGGGAGTTGCTCGGAAAAGTCCGCGTGCCGGAGCTGGTCGCCAACCTCGCATGGGGTGGGCCGGACTTCCGGACGCTGTACCTGACCGCGACGCATTCGGTCTATGCCATCCCGACCAGGACCGGACCGCGCCACGAGCCCTATATGAGCGGACGGCGCAGCGGCGGTACGAGCACGGGCGCCGCGGCCGCAGCGCCGATCCTCGCCGATGGCGAGTTGCGGCTCGATCCGAGCCGCTGCGCCATGATCATCCAGGATCTGCAGAACGACGTGATCATGGATGGCGGCGCCTTCGCCGACTCCGGTGCGCCAGGCCATGCCAAGCAACAGCACGTTGTCGAGAATGTCCGGCGCCTGGCGGAGGCCGCGCGGGCGCGCGGCGTCGCCATCATTCATGTCTGGTTCGTGGTCGAAGCAGGCGCGCCCGGCGTCACGCTGAACGCGCCGCTGTTCGAAGGCCTGGTCGACAGCAAAGCGATGGTGCGCGGCAGCTGGGGCGCCGCGCCGGTGTCAGGCCTCGAGCCGCGGCCCGGCGATTTCGTGGTCGAGAAGATGCGCATGAGCGCCTGGGAAGGCACCAAGCTGGAAACGATCCTGAAAGCCACCGGCCGCGACATGATCATCAATACCGGGGCCTGGACCAACATGTCGGTCGAGCACACCGCCCGCACCGGCGCTGACAAAGGCTATTTCATGATCGTGCCGGAGGATTGCTGCTCGACCATGAATGCCGACTGGCACTCGGCCTCGATCAATTTTGCCATGCAGAACGTCGCCGTGGTCACGCGCGCGGATGCCGTCATCAGAGCGCTGGGATGAGCGGTGGCGAAGCTCCTGCATCTCTCCTGCTCGCCGCGCCCTGACTCCGAGTCCAGTGCCGGTGCAGGCGTGTTCCTTGACGGCTTTCGCCAGGCCCGCCCCGATTGGGACATCGACCTCGTCGATCTCTGGCGCGAGCGGATGCCGGAATTTACAGGTCCCATCGTCGAGGCCAAATATGCGCGCATGAGCGCGCAGGCCTTCAACGATGCTCAGCGGAATAGCTTTGCCGAAGCCGAGCGGATGGCACTGCGCTTCGCGCTGGCCGATCGCGTGCTGATCTCGACGCCGATGTGGAACTTCGGCATCCCGTACAAGCTGAAGCAGTGGTTCGACATCATCATCCAGCCCGGCCTGACGTTCCGCTTCGATCCCGCGCAAGGTTACCTTCCGCTGCTGAAGGACCGCCCGACCATTGTCATCCTCGCCTCAGGCAGCGATTTCGCGACCGGCATGAACCGCGGTCGCATCGACATGGCGACACCCTATCTGCGCGAAGCGCTCCGCTTCATCGGTGTCAGCGACGTGCGCTTCGTGCCGATCGGCCCAACAGCAGGTCCGACCGAACCGATCCGCGCTGCCCGCGAGTCTGCGCATCGCCGCCTCGCCGAGATGGCCAAGCGGTTCTGAGCCGCATTGTCAGCTGCATCGACCGGTGCCATGACTCATGGCCATCACTCTCCGTCCGGCGCGATCACGCCTTTGGAGAAGATGAAGCAGCCGTAGAAGCGCCGCTCGCCGGTGGCGATGACGCAATAGGCCGTCTTGGCCTTCTCATAGAAGGCGTGACGCTCGACCCCGACCAGCGGCCAGGAACGTCCCTCGGCACGGTCGATCACGGCCTGCACTTCGCGCTGCACCGGCGGCACCTCCTGCGGCTGGCCGACGATCTCCATGCGCATGGCCGCGTCGTCCACGAACGTATCGAGCGGCAGCACCGAGAGGATGGCTTCGATCGCCTTTGCGGTGCTGACATTGTCGATGCGAAGCAGCTCGCCGAATGCGGTCTGGCGCGCGATCGAGTCGGCCGGGAAATTGGTATCGCACACGACCAGACGATCCCCGTGCCCCATGGCACGCAAGGCATAGAGCACGTCGGCATTGAGCAGCGGGTTGATGCCCTTGAGCATGTTGTATCGTTCCCTCTCTCGGAATCGCCCGGACTCTGATGGTCCGGCTGCCCATCTATATCACCCCAAATCTGGCCGTCACCTCCCCCAGCGAAGTGCCGCGGTATGCACCGGCGCGTCCCACAATTCCTTTGACCGGTCATCGAGCACCGAGACCGTGATCGAGGCGCCGGCCATGTCGAGCGACGTCACGTAGGACCCGGTCAGGAAACGCGTCGCCGTGATGCCGGCGCCATCCAGGATGCGCTTGGCACTGTTGACCATCAGATAGAGCTCGATCAGCGGCGTTGCGCCGAACCCGTTGACCAGAAGCAGGACTTCGCTGCCCTTGCTTGGTTCGAGATCATCCAGGATCGCGCCAACCATGTCGGCTGCAATCGCATCGGCAGAGGCCAGCGGCACCCTGCGGCGTCCCGGCTCGCCGTGAATGCCGACACCCATCTCCATTTCGTTGTCGGCCAGGTTGAAGTTCGGCCGTCCCGCCGCAGGAACGGTGCACGGCAACAGCGCCACGCCCATCGAGCGGGTGCGCCTGTTGACATCATCGCCAAGCGTCTTGAGCGCGGCGAGCGGCATGCCCTGTTCGGCCGCAGCGCCGACCATCTTTTCCACGATCAGCGTGCCTGCAACGCCGCGACGACCGGTGGTGTAGGTCGATTTCTCGACCGCGACGTCGTCATTGGTCACGACGCTCGCGACCTCGCGCCCGGCCATCTCGGCGGCCATGGTGAAATTCATCACATCGCCTTCGTAATTCTTGACGATTAAGAGCACGCCTGCCCCGGTATCGACGGCCTCGGCCGCCTCGATCATCTGATCCGGCGTCGGCGAGGTGAAGACCTGGCCCGGACAGGCGGCATCGAGCATGCCATGGCCGACAAAACCTGCATGAAGCGGTTCATGGCCGGAGCCGCCGCCCGAGATCAGCGCAACCTTGCCGGGCTTCAGATTGCGGCGGCGCACGAATTTCCTGTCGGCACCGAGCAGCAGGATATCGGCATGCGCGGCCGCGAGCCCATCGAGACTCTCTTCGAGCACCGTGTCGGCGCTGTTGATCAGCTTTTTCATGGCGTCCTCCCGGTTATCTCTTACGTTTCAAATGCGTCAGCCGATGCTCTCCGCGTAACGCGCGAGCTGGGCGGCAAAGTCAACGATGAGCTGCTCCAGCGCGCGATTTTTCTTGTCGTCGCCGAGATCGGGCACCGTCACCGTCAGATCGCGCGTGCGTGTCTCGCGATGCGCGCCACGCAGCCGGCCCGGATGCGCGCGCCCATAGGCTTCCAGAAAAGCCGCACGCTCGGTACCGGAGAGATGGCAGACCTCGAAGATGATCGCGACATGCTTGGCCGGAATCGGCACCAGATAGGCCGGATTGGTGATCTGGCTGACGAAGGAGCGGTTCTTGCCGAGCGCCGCCGCGAGCTTCAACCGCGTTCCGGATGGTCGGTTGTCGAGCGCCCGGCGCAGGATGAGCTTGTAATCCGCGACGTTGCTGTCGCCCGGCCGGCTTATGTCCTCGCCTGCATCCTCGCTCATGCGCTCACCCCGGCGATGGCGGCTTTGAGCCGGGCGACAGCGATCGGCGAGACCGAGAGGGTTGTCAGGCCCGTCGCCAGCAGCGCTTTCGTCAAGCGCGTATCGGCGGCCGCATCGCCGCAGAGCGAGACCTCGACGCCGCGCTTGCGCCCGGCCTCGACCGTTCGCGCGATCAGCGCCAACACGGCGGGATGGCCGGCATCGTTGAGGTCGGCGACAGCACCGATGTCGCGCGCCGCGGCCATTGTGTATTGGGTCAGGTCGTTGGACCCGATGGAATAGAACGCCGCGCCAAAATCTTCCGCGCAAAGCGCGGCCGAGGGGACCTCGACCATGATACCGAGAGGCGGCCTGGCGCAGTCTGTGCCTGCTGCCTTCAGTGCAGCGAATTCCTCGTCCAGCATGGCGTTCGCACGATCGAGCTCCGTGGGAATCGCGACCATCGGCAGCATCACCTTCAGCGTCCCATGCACGGCTGCACGACACAGCGCCCGCAACTGCACGCGAAACACCTCCGGCCGCGCCAGCGAGAGCCTGATACCGCGCAGGCCCAGGAACGGATTGCGCTCGCCGTCGACTGTCACGCCGGGGATCGGCTTGTCGCCGCCGGCATCGAGCGTGCGGATCGTCACCGGTCGCCCTGCGGCCCATTCGAGAATGCGGCGGTAGACCTGATATTGCGCATCCTCGCCCGGAAGCCCTCTCGATCCCTCGAACAGGAACTCCGTCCGTACGAGTCCGATGCCGTCGCAGATGGCGGAATCGAGGCCTGCGAGATCTTCCGGCGCAGCGACATTGAGGAGAACGGCGATACGGCGCCCATCTGCTGTCACCGCGGGCTTGAGGCGACCAGCATCGGCGGCAATCTGCGCGGCATTCGCAGCCGCCATGCGTTGCTCGAACAGGCGGCGCGTTTCGGGCATGGGATTGAAGATCACGGTGCCGGCGTCACCGTCGACCAGCGCCAGTGACGGCGGCTGCCCGTTCCACGGCAACGGTCCCAACCCAACGACCATTGGAGCGCCACGCGATCGCGCGAGCATCGCGACATGCGACGATGGCGATCCGCTGGCGAGCGCAATTGCGCCGCCGCGGGTCCAGTCGACGGCGAGGAATGTCGATGGCGAAATATCATCACCCGTGACGACGGAATCGCCGGAGATGTTTGCGATCGTGTTTGCACCGTTCAGGCCCGCGAGGACGCGATCGCGAATGTCGACAAGATCGGCAGCACGCGCCCGAAAATATTCCTCATCCGCCGCGCGGTAGCCGGCGATCTCGACATCGAGTGCCACGCGCCAGGCTTCATCGGCGGCCGTACCGCCGGCAATGGCTTCGTAAGCACCCTCCGCAAGCGCATCGTCGCCGAGCATCGCGACCTGGAACTCCAGGATCTCCGCGGCCTCGCCGTGAACCGTCGCGATCAGATCGGCGAGCTCGCTTGCAGCGCCCTCGATCGCCGCCTTCAGCGCTGCGGCCTCCTGTGCCGGATCGCCCTTCTCAGCCCTGCTCGCCACCTCGCTCTTCAGCACCGCGACCGGGCCGATGGCAAGGCCTGGCGAAGCGGGATGGCCGGTCAGGTGAATCTCGCCCACGACTTATGCCTCGCCGAACCCATCATGCACCAACACCAGCATGGCCGCGAGCGCCGCCTCGCCATCAGGACCGTTGACGCGGAAATGCAGCGTTGCGCCCTGCGGCGCTTTCACACGCATCACCTTCACCGGGCTCTTGGCGTCCGTCCACGGTCCCTCGGCCGCAAGCGCAATCTCGATCTTCGCGGTAAAGCCCTTCGCCAGTTGCGTGAGCTTCACCGATGGCCGCGCGTGCAGGCCGACCGGATTGACGAGGACCGCCGAGGCGGTCAGCGGCGCAAACGTCTGGGCCGCCCGGTTGGCGTTAACATCATGCATAGAATTCCTCCGCACTGCGCTTGACGGCGGCAAGCGATGAGCCGCCCGACGATTCGGTCGCAGCGATCACCGCCCCCTCGACCACCGGGGCATTGCAAACCAGAACTCGCGCGCGACGATCTTCGGGGAGCATCTCCACCGCCATCTCGGAATTGGTCTCGGCACCGCCGAGGTCGACCAGGATCGCCACGCCTGCCGGCGACCAGGCCGTCTCGATCGCCTCGAGGATTCCGGAAACGTTCGTACCAAGCCCGCCATCGACATCGCCGCCGGTCCAGGCCAGCGGCACTGCGTCACCGACCATCTGGCGCACCATATCGGCCGCGCCTTCCGCGATCTTCGGCGAATGCGACACGATGACAATTCCGACATTGCTCATGGATTGACCTCGAACTCCAGTGTCTCAACGGCTGCGCCGATCAGAAGGGACGCCGAGCGCGAGCCCGGGTCCATGTGACCGATGGAGCGTTCACCAAGGAACGATGCGCGACCGCGAATCGCCTGCATCGGCGTGGTGCGATCGGCGGCCTGCGCAGCCTCAGCCGCGATCGCCTTGGCATCGCCGCCTCCCGCCAGGACGGCGTGAACCGGCACCAGGACATCCAGCAGCGTTTTCTGCCCCGCATCCGAACGGCCGCGCGCCTTGACGGCTTCGATCGCCTTCTCCGTCGCGGCGACCAGATCAGACCGGCTCGGTTGCTCCGGAAGGGCCTTACCCAGTTCCATGAAGAAAGTTCCGACCAGCGGCCCCGACGCGCCGCCGACCTTCATCACCAATGTCATTCCTATCGCCTTCAGCATTTCCGGAAGCGACTTGTCGGCAAGGCCCGGCAGTGCCGCGAGCACCGCCTCGAAACCGCGCTTCATGTTCAGCCCGTGATCTCCATCGCCAATCGCCTGGTCGAGGCTCGTCAATTCGTCCGCGTGCTCGATCACTGAACCCGCCAGCGCTCGCACCAATCTTTCCCTGGCTACCCGATCAAGGCTCATGCCGCCACCCTCCAGCCATTCGCATCGAAAAACAGCGGTTTGTTGAGACAGAGTGACACGACATCTCCGGCGCCAAAGCCCGCCTCGGGATCCGCCAGGGTCACAACTGGTCGGCCGGCGAGGTCGAGATGGAGATGGCTCTGGTCGCCGAGATGCTCGACCCGCTTGACAATTGCCGAGACCTCGCCGCCGCCGCGCGCGATTGTCAGATGCTCGGTCCGCGCGCCGACCGTCTCGGCGCCGGCAGGCGCACGGCCGAACAGAGCTACCGGTAGCAGATTGATCGTCGGCTGGCCCAGCCTTGCTGCGACATGCGCGTTGATCGGGTTCTCATAGATCTCGCGCGGCGAGCCGATCTGCAACAGCCGTCCGCCCTCGATCACGCCGATGCGCGAGGCCATGGTCATCGCTTCGGTTTGGTCGTGGGTGACATAAAGAATCGTCGCGCCGAGATCGACCTGGATGCGCTTGAGCTCGAGGCGCAACTCGCCGCGCAGCTTGGCATCCAGCGAGGACAGCGGCTCGTCCATCAGATAGATCGAGGGCGAACGCACCAGCGCCCGGCCGATCGCGACGCGCTGCATCTGCCCGCCCGAGAGCTGCGTCGCCTTGTTGTCCAGCTTGTTCTCGATGTGAAGCAGACGCGCGACCTCCCGCACTTTCATGCGAATATCGGCTTCGCCCACGCGGCGGGTCGGCGCCCGCAACGCGAAGGCCATGTTCTCGAACACGCTGAGGTGCGGATAGAGCGAATATTGCTGGAAGACGAAGGCCACATCGCGGTCCGCCGGCGCATTGCCGGTAACGTCACGCCCGTCGATCCGGATCGAGCCGCTATCCGGCTGCTCCAATCCGGCGATCAATCGCAATGCCGTGGTCTTGCCGGCACCGGTGGGCCCGAGCAGCGCGACGAACTCGCCGTCGCCGACGGTCAGCGACAGATCACTCAAGGCTTGCGTCTTGCCGAAGGCCTTGGAAACGGAGACGATCTCGACCTCAGCCATGCGCAACTCCTTCATGCAGCGCGGTGCGAATGGCGCGGCCCGACGCCTTGTCGAAGATCGACAGCGTGTCGGGCCGGAAGTCGAGCCCAACGGTCTCGCCCGTCCGAAACGATCTGCTGCTGGGCGAGCGGGCCTTGAGCGCGCCATAGCTCGTCGTCACCGTCACGATCTGCGTCGTGCCCAGATATTCTGTGCCATAGACCTCGCCGCGCACCATGCCGCGATCGGTGAAGCGCACGTGCTCGGGTCGCACGCCGAGCACGAGCTCGCTCTCCGCCATCGCCTCGCGTGCAGCCGGAATGGCCACATCGCGCTCGCCGAGCCGGATTGCCTCGGCGCCGGTCTGCAGGCCGCCACGGAACGGCAGGAAGTTCATCGGCGGCGAGCCGATGAAGTCCGCGACGAACAGCGAAGCCGGCCGGTCATAGATGTCGCGCGGGCTTGCGACCTGCTCGACAACGCCGTTGTTCATCACCGCGATCCTGTCGGCCATCGCCATGGCCTCGAGCTGGTCATGGGTGACATAGACGGTCGTCGCGCCGAGCCGGTCATGCAGGGCACGCAGCTCATGAATCATGGCCTCGCGCATCTCGGTATCGAGCGCGCCGAGCGGCTCGTCCATCAGGAAGCATTTCGGCTTGCGCACGATCGCCCGCCCGAGCGCGACGCGCTGCCGGTCGCCGCCCGCAAGGCCCGAGACGGAACGGTCGAGGAGATGGGAGATCCGCAGGATGCGCGCGGCCTCGACGACGCGACGGTCACGCTCGGCCGCACCGATGCCCTCGCATTTCAGGGGAAAGCCGATGTTGCGCCGGACATTCATGTGCGGATAGAGCGCAAACAGCTGGAACACGAAGGCGATGTCGCGCGCCGAGGCGCGGTTCATCGTCACGTCCTCGCCGTCGAGCCTGATCGTGCCTGCCGTCGGCAGCTCCAGGCCGGCGATCATGCGGAGCGTTGTGGTCTTGCCACAGCCGGAAGGTCCGAGCAGACAAAGGAACTGGCCGTCCTCCACCGTGAAGCTTGCCGACTTGACAGCATGAAAGTCAGCAAAGGATTTGTCGAGCGCCTCGACCTTGATCTGTGCCATCGCGCTACTCCCGGACCTTCGACACGATGGTGAACATCACCGTGCCGAACAGGGTTGTTGCGAACGACCAGGAATACAGGGTCAGTGAGAACGGCTGCATCAGCATCACCACACCGGCAGCGATGATCGCGGTCGCCACGGCTTCGAGCGGACCGCGGCGCAGAATGCGGTCTGCAAGCCCGCGAGGCGCGATGGATGGGGTCACATCGACACTCATTTGCGGACGGCTCCAAAGGTGATGCCGCGCAGCAGATGCTTGCGCAGAAGCACCGTGAACACCACGATCGGCACCAGGAACAGCGTGGTGCCGGCGGCCACCGCGGGCCAGTCCTGCCCGCCCTCGCCGATGATGATCGGGATGAACGGCGGCGCCGTCTGCGCGTTGCCCGAGGTGAGAAGCACGGCGAAGGCGTATTCGTTCCAGGCGAAGATCAGGCAGAAGATCGCGGTTGCCGCAATTCCCGTGGTGGCCTGCGGCAGCACCACCTTCACGAAGGCCTGGAAGCGGGTGTAGCCGTCGATCATCGCCGCTTCCTCGTACTCGCGCGGGATTTCGTCGATGAAGCCCTTGAGCAGCCAGACGGCGAGCGAGACATTGACCGAGGTGTAGAGCAGGATCATCCCGAGCCTGGTGTCCGACAGTCCGATGGTGCGGTACATCAGATAGATCGGGATCGCGACCGCGATCGGGGGCATCATCCTGGTCGATAGGATGAAGAACAGCAGATCATCCTTCAGCGGCACGCGGAACCGCGAGAAGCCGTAGGCCGACAAAGTGCCGAGCGCGACGGCGAGCACGGTCGAACCGAACGCGATGATCAGTGAGTTGACGAAGCGCGGCACATAGTTCGAGGGACCGGCAACCACCATGTTGCGGCTGCGCGCGATGTCGTCGCACATCCCCTGCGGTGGTCCCAGCGAACGGATGAATTCCGGCGTCTGGCGCGAGCGCGTCGTGAACAGGTTGCAGAAGCCTTCGAGCGACGGCTTGAACAGCACCTTGGGCGGATAGGAGATCGCATCGTCAGGCGACTTGAACGCGGTGAGCATGATCCAGACCAGCGGGATCATGGTGATGACGGCGTAGAGCACGACCAGCGAGCCGGCAAAGCGCCGCGTCGTGGCCGAGGGCTCGACGACCGAATGGGCTGCGGTGGCTGAGGTCATCGGCTTTTCACCTTGTTCAGCGCCTTGACGTAGATATTGGCGAGACCGAAGACCGTCACGAACAGGATGATCGCGAAGGCTGAGGAATAGCCGGTGCGCCAGCTCTCGAACGCGGCCCGCTTGAGCGTGATTGAGGCAACTTCGGTGGTCGATCCCGGCCCGCCGCCGGTCAGCAGATTGACCATGTCGAACATCTTGAAATTCTCGATACCGCGAAACAGCACCGCCAGCATGATGAACGGCAGTGCCATCGGCAGCGTGATCGACCAGAACTGCCGCCATTTCGACGCGCGGTCGACCTCTGCCGCCTCGTAGATGTAATCGGGGATCGAACGCAGGCCTGCGAGGCAGATCAGCATCACATAGGGCGTCCACATCCAGGCATCAACGATGACGATGGCCCAGGGGCTCAGCGTGACGTCGCCCAGCATCTGGAAGGACGAGGCCGCGCGTCCGGTGAAGAAGGCGACGACGTAATTGAACAGTCCGATCTGGGGCTGGTACAGGAACGTCCAGAAATTGCCGACGACGGCCGGCGACAGCATCATCGGCAGCAGGATGATCGTGGTCCAAATCCCGTGGCCCCTGAACTTCTTGTCGATCAGATAGGCCAGGCCAAATCCGAGAACGGTCTCGATCACGACAGTCCAGATCACGAAATGCGCCGTCACCTGCATCGCCGCCCAGATGTCCGGATCGGTCAGGATCGACTGGTACCAGTCGGCGCCCAGCCAGATCGTCGGCACATTGGCTCTGTTGGCGCGATAGTTCGTGAACGACAGATAGATGGTCCAGAGCAGCGGAAAGATATTGATCGCCAGCAGCAACACGATCGTCGGCGTGATGAAGAGCCAGGCGAGCGTCCTGTCCGACAGGCCGCGGATACGACTCGCCACGCTGGGCCGGACCTTGACGGCCCGATAGGTGATCCGCGAAGAGGCACTCAATTCATTCATTGCAGCGACCGATCCTGGCACCCGGGATGTCGACAATGCGACAGTTCCGGTCATCGAAGGAAAGCCCGGAGCGCGAGCGCACGCGCTCCGGGTATCAACCTCAGAACTTCTTGCCTTCTTCCTTGAAGATCGCCTTCCAGTCCTTGACCAGACCGTCGAGCGCTTCCTGTGCGGTGCCCTTGTCGGCCACCACGTAATCATGCACGCGCTTCTGCTCGGCTTGCAGCAGCTGGGCGTAGGACGGCTCGGCCCAGAAGTCGACCACCATGCCCATGGATTGCAGGAACTCCTTGGCGAACGGCGCACTGCTCGGGAAGCTCGGATCGTTCAGCACCGACTTGGCGCAGGAATAGCCGCCGAGCGCCCACCACTTCTTCTGGACGTCGCCGCCGGAGAACCACTTGATGTATTGCAGCGCCTCGGGCTGGTTCTTCGAGTAGGAGACCACCGAGATGCCCTGTCCGCCGAGCTGCGTCGCCTGCGCGGCGGGACCTGCCGGATTGACGAAGAAGCCGATCTTGTCGCCGCCGACATTCGGGTCCTTGTAGAGGCCCGGGAAGAACGCGAAGAAGTTCATCTGCAGCGCGACCTGGCCGGACTTGAAGGCATCAAGCCCTTCAGACATGTAGGAGTTGGAGGCGCCGGGCGGCGTGCAGCACTTGTAGAGCTCCTTGTAGGCTTCGAGTCCCTTCACCGCGTTGGCCGAGTTCACGAACCCGTCCATCGCATAGGGCTTCTTCGGATCGTCGTATTTAAAGCCGTAATCGTAGAGGTAGTTCGAGACGCCCATGGTGATGCCTTCCGAGCCACGCTCGGTATAGATCGAGGCGCCATAGACCTTCTTGCCGTCGATCTCGCGGCCCTGGAAGAATTGCGCAATGTCCTTGAGCTCATCGAGCGTCTTCGGCACACCGATTTCGCGGCCGTACTTGGCCTTGAAGTCCTTCTGCACGTCCGGCCGTGCGAACCAGTCCTTGCGATAGGTCCAGCCCACCGCATCGCCCATCGCCGGCAGCGCCCAATAGTTCGGCGTGTTCTTCGGCCATTCGGAATAGCCGACCACCGTTGCCGGCATGTAGTCGTCCATGCTGATTCCTTCCTTCTTGAAGAAATCGTTGAGCTTGACGTACTGGCCGTTCTCCGCGGCGCCGCCGATCCATTGGGAATCGCCGATGATGAGGTCGCACAGCGAGCCGTGCGAATTGAGTTCGTTCAGGAAGCGATCGGCATAATTGGTCCACGGCACGAATTCGAACTTCATACCGATACCCGATTTGGCGGTGAAGTCCTTCGACAATTCGACCAATGCGTTGGCCGGATCCCATGCGGCCCAGCACAGCGTGATGGTCTTGCCTTGCGCCTGCGCGGGCGTGGTGCCCGCTCCGACGCCAAATGCGGCGGCGACTGCCCCGCATGCCACTACAAGCGTCTTCGTCGTCCGTTTCATTACACGTTCCCTCCTGGTGGACCGGCCATCGACATGGCGCGGCTTTCCTACCCGCTCGAATGCTTCGAGCAGAGCAACACAGTCCATGACGAGCTGAGTAACTAAACTGGTGTTTCCTCGCGCCACCCGGATTCTATAGGCCCGGCAGGCTCGATTTGTTTAGTGAACCACCAATTACTAAACATTGCAAGCGCAGTTTCTCAGGCCTCCGGCATCGGGCCCGCAGAGATTGCACTCTGCCTCCAGCACACGAAAATTCGGCGCGCCTACAGCACTTGTAGCCCGATTGATTTGATCACCGGCGCAAGGCTTGCCGAGGTGGCATCGACAACCCGCTGGAATTTTTCAGGACTTGAATCGCTGTCGGGCTCCATGCCTTGCGCGCGATAATTCGCCTGCAGTGCTGGATCGGCCATCGCCGCGCGCGTTGCCTGCGCGATGCGTTCGATGATCGCATCGTCGGTTTTTTTCGGAGCGAAAAGGCCGAACCATCCCTCGTAGCTGAGATCAGGCATGCCGGATTCAATCGCGGTCGGAATGTCAGGCGCACCGCTCAAGCGCCTGTCGGTCGTGACCGCAAGCAGCCTTATTTTGCCCGCCAGTCTCAGTTGCTGCAATTGGTCCGACATCACGGCAATGACGAGCGATATCTGGCCGCTGACGAGATCGTTGGTAGCCTGCGAGATTCCCCGATAGGGAACGTGAACGATATCCAGGCTGCCTGCCTGCTGCTTGAACAGCTCCCCCACGAGGTGATTGCCGGTGCCGATGCCCGGGGTCCCATAGGACAGTGTGCCCGGTTTGCTCCTGGCATAGGCGATCAGGCCTTGCAGATCCGCAACAGGCAGTGACGGATGGACGGCGAAAACCAGTGCACTGATGATCAGGCGATAGATCGCCCGGAAATCCCCGACCGAATAGGAAGGATTTGGCGTCGTCAGCGGGATGATGACCTGCGTGCTGCCGTTTCCCAGAAGCAGCGAATAGCCATCGGGCTTCTCGCGCGCCACCGCGGTGGTCCCGATCGCGCCGCCTGCACCGCCAACATTGTCCACAAATGTCGGACCGAGTTGAGACGACATCTTCTCGACCCACGGGCGCCCGATCTGATCACCTGAGCCGCCGGCCGCATAGGGAATCACAAGGCGGATGGGCCGCGATGGATAATCAGCGGCTTTCCCGCTGCGTGAGAGTCCGGGGAGCGCAACGGCAAACGTGGCCGCATTGACGAAATCTCGCCGCGAAAGAGAAGGCATGCCCTATTCCGAACGTCGTACGCTTTGATCAGCGGCGGGACCGGCTCCCGAAGCTCCATACGCAGCAGGAGACCGCCATCGTCAATGGCACATGCGATCAGCGTGCCATCACGGAATGTGCGCAGAAGGAGAGTGTCCATCCGTTTTCGACTACGGTCCCTGCGCAAGACAGACAGCTCAGTGGATGAGCAGCCTCATCCAACAGTCTAAAGCCTTCATCTAACTACAATATTTTCAAATGCGTGGGCTGGCCGAAGCTACGGCGCGCAGACCTGAAGCGCTCCCGCTGCTTTTGTCGAGTTTACTGTACGCTTCGTTCTGATAGGACAAGGACAGACAACTTTGACTCCCCGCTGCGGGGACGATGGCGCGTGTCAGACAACAACCAAGACTCGGCCATTTCTTTTGGGCCATTTCGACTGTTTCCGAAGTCCCGTCTCCTGGAGAAGGACGGCGCGCATCTTCATGTCGGCGGCCGTGCGCTCGACATCCTGATCTTCCTGGCCAAGCGGCCCGGCGAAGTCGTCGACAAGCGCGAGCTCGTCAAGCGTGTCTGGGCCGACGTGAATGTCGACGATGGCAGTCTGCGCTTTCACATCGCGGCCCTGCGCAAGGCACTCGGCGACACCGGCAAGTCGGCCCGCTACGTCGTCAACGTCCCCGGGCGCGGCTATTGCTTCGTCGCATCTCTCACCCAGGATGCTCCCGCGCCTTCTGCTCTCCCGACGGCTATCCCTCCGCCCCGCTCCCTTCCCGCTCCGCTCGCGCGGGTGATCGGGCGAGACGAGGTCATCGGGAAGATTTCGGCCGGGCTCGCGACGCATCGTTTCGTGACGGTGGTCGGCCCAGGCGGCATCGGCAAGACCGCGGTGGCCGTGACCGTCGGCCATCGCCAGCTCGCCCATTTCGACGGGCATGTGTTCTTCGTCGACTTCGGACCGGTGCGGAAGCCTGAACTCGCAGCAATCACCATCGCATCAGCGCTCGGGCTATCCGTCAACGCGGAGGATCCGGTCCCGGCCCTGTTGACGCACCTGCAGACGAAACCGACGCTGCTGATCTTCGACAGTTGCGAGCACGTGCTGGAGACCCTTGCCCCGCTGGTCGAGCGCCTGGTACGCGAAGCACCGCGATTGCATGTGCTGGCAACCAGCCGGGAATCCTTTCGCAGCGAAGGCGAGCGGATCTTTCGGCTGTTTCCGCTGGATTGTCCGCCCCGGCGCGACGACCTCGCCGTGGCCGACGTCCTTGCCTATCCGGCGGCGCAGCTCTTCGTCGAGCGTATCGCGCAGAGCTCTGGGCCGTTTCAGCTGAGCGCGGAAGACGCGCCGCTGGTGGCTGATATCTGCCGCCGCCTCGACGGCATCGCGCTTGCGATCGAGCTCGCTGCGGGGCGCGTCAACGCCTATGGCATCGCCGGCACGGCATCCCTGCTCGACAGCCGCTTTTCGCTGCAATGGCGCGGACGCCGCACGGCCATCCCGCGACACCAGACGCTCGGCGCCGCGCTCGACTGGAGCTACGACCTGCTTCCCGCATCCGAGAGCGCGATCTTGCGGAGATTGTCCGTGTTCGCCGGGCCGTTCACGCCGGAGGCGGCTGCCGCCGTCGCCTCGGGCGACGGGCTCAGTGCCGCCGCGACCATGGAGGCGATCGACAATCTCGTCACGAAGTCGCTGATCGCGCCGTCAGGCGCGCGAACACTGCGCTATCGCCTGCTGGATACCACCCGCTCCTACGCGCTCGGCAAGCTGAACGAGGCCGGTGAAGCGAAGCGGATTGCACAGCGGCACGCCAAATATTTTCGCGACCTTTTCGAGCGCGCCGAGGCCGAAACGTCCGCTCCACTGGCGGATTGGCTCGGCACCTACGGCGCCGAGTTGGACAATCTGCGCGCTGCGCTGGATTGGGCTTTTTCGCCTGAAGGCGATGCCCGGCTCGGCATCGCGCTGACGGCGGTGGCGGTCACGCTCTGGATCAGGCTTTCGTTGTTCGCCGAGTGTCGCGAGCGCGCCAGGACGGCGCTGGCCGCGCTGGGAGACCATGACGACGAGCGCGTACGCATGCAGCTCCTGGCATCGCTCGGCTGGTCGTTGATGTACGGCGAAGGACGCGCGCGCGAGGCCCGCCCGATCCTCGAGGCCACGCTTGAACTTGCCGAGAAGCTCGACGACAAGGATTTCCGGTTGCGGGCCCTCTGGGGCCTTTCCATCGACCAGTTCAACAACGGAGCGTTCGGCAAGGCACGCGCGCTTGCCGACCGTTTCGCCGAAGCCGCGGCGCATTCACCCGACAAGACGGATCTCATGCTGGCGGACCGGCTGACGGCCGTCGTGCTGCATTATCTCGGAGACCAACGCGAGGCCCGCCTTCGTATCGACCGGGTGAATTCGTCGCTGCATGTGCTGGCCGAGAAGCCGAAGATCTTCCCGCTCGATCTGCGGATTTCGACGCAATACTTCCGCGCCCGCATCCTGTGGCTCCAGGGTCATGCCGATCAGGCTTTGGCGTTGGCCGAACAGAATATCCACGAAGGTCGGGCCAACGGCCACGCGCTGACATTCTGTAGCGTGCTCGGACAAGCCGCCTGCCCGATTGCCTTCCTCGCCGGCGACTACGAGGCCGCCGAGCGCTACGGCACCGAGCTGCTCGAGCACGCCGATCGCCACGCCATCCGGCTCTGGGGGCTATGGGCCCGCGCGTTCAACGCGCTGGTCGCTGCAAAGCGCACAGACGTCGACGCAGGCTTGCCGCTGTTGCGAGACGAGATCAATCGCGCCGGCGATGCGCGCCTCCTGCCGCGCTTCCTTCCCCTGCTTGGCGAACTCGCCGCGTGCTTCGGACAAGCCAATCAGGTTCACCATGGCTTCGACACGATCGAGAGCGCGCTGGCGCGCTGCAACGACAGACAGGAGCGCTGGTATCTGCCGGAGCTGCTCCGCATCAAGGGTGAGCTGATGCGGAAGGAGTCACCGCAATCGGATGCCGCAGATGCCTGCTTTCACGAAGCCATGGAGCTGACAGCACAGCAAGGCGCGCACTTCTGGCAACTGCGCTGCGCGATCAGCATTGCGCAACTCAGGATCGGACGAAACCAGCGCGCCGAGGCGCGCGCGGTGCTCGAGAAGGCATGCAACGCGATGGCCGAAGGATCAGCGATCGCCGATATCAGGCTCGCGCGCGACCTGCTCGCGCAATTGCACGCATAAGCCTGGGATTGCTGGTCAGCTCTATCCGCCCACGGCGGCGGCGCGTCGGGGCAGCTTCCAGTCGGGCCGGATGAAGTGACAGGTGTAGCCGTCAGGGTAGCGTTCGAGATAGTCCTGATGCTCCGGCTCGGCCTCCCAGAATTCACCAACGGGAGCGACTTCCGTCACCACCTTGCCCGGCCACAAGCCCGATGCTTCGACATCGGCAATGGTGTCTTCGGCAATGCGCTTCTGCTCATCCGACGTGTAGAAGATCGCAGAGCGGTAGCTCGTCCCCAGATCATTGCCCTGGCGATTGAGCGTCGTCGGATCGTGAATCTGGAAGAAGAACTCCAGCATGGTCCGGAAGCTGGTCTTCGCGGGGTCGAAGATGATCTCGATCGCTTCGGCGTGACCGTCGTGATTGCGATAGGTGGCGTTCTTCACCCGTCCGCCGGTGTAGCCGACGCGCGTTGCGATCACACCTGGCTGCTTGCGGATGAGATCCTGCATGCCCCAGAAGCAGCCTCCCGCCAAAACCGCGCGCTCTGTCGTCATGTGTCAGCTCCCGTCGTGCCAGGGATGTCCATCCGGTTCCAGCCCATCAGCGAGGAACCGGATGGCCAATCTATTCGAAGCGGGCCGACTAGACCAGCTTGGCGTCGAGGCTGATGTCGGCGTTGAGGACCTTGGATACCGGGCAGTTCTTCTCGGCCTCGCCGGCAATGCGGGCAAAGCCGGCATCGTCGAGATTAGGCACCTTGGCGCGCAACGTCAGCGCCGACCTACTGATCTTGAATCCCTTCCCTTCGGGCTCGAGGGTGACGGCGGCCTCAGTGGAGAGCTCGGTCGGCGTAAAGCCCGCGAGTTGAAGACCGAACGCCAGCGCCATCGTGAAGCAGCCGGCATGCGCGGCCGCGATCAATTCCTCGGGATTGGTGCCCTTCTCGTTCTCGAAGCGGGTCTTGAACGAATAAGGCGTCTCGGCGAGCACGCCAGATTCGCTGGAGAGATGGCCGGTGCCGTCGCGACCAGTGCCCTGCCATACAGCTTTTGCCTTGCGGATCATCTCTCGTTCCTCCTTGCTTGATTTGGGCTCGTCCAGCGGCGCTCCCCACCGATGAAAGGGCCATTGGCGCGCCCCCCGTGTCGCCTACAACCGGTCGAGCGCCGCAGCGGTTCCATCAACTGCCAACCTGTCGGACGTGGAAGCCCAGCGGGTTCTAAAGCATGATCCGGAAAAGTGTGAAGCGGTTTTCCGAAAAGATCATGCTCAAACAAAGAGCTAAAGCGCGGTGACAATTCAACCCAATCTCTTCGCGCTTTAGCGTGGGCCGCGCATCAGGTCGGCAGCGGCTGGCCGGCCTGCTCGCGTACGATGTAATCGGCGTACCAGTCCGGCCAGTTCTCGTCGTGTCCGCCGGTTCGCTTCTCGTGCTCGCCATGCGCCGCGGCGGCGCGCCGCAGCGCGCCTGCAAGCTCGCTTGACGAGGTGAACGTGGTGTCCTCCGCGTCGATGCGACCCGGCAACCGGGTCGTGACTTCCTGAAGCAGCCAGCCGTTGCCGTCTGGATCTCTGAACGAAGCAAACGAGCTGTAGCTGCCGCGTTTCGGATCAGCGCCGTTGAGCCTGACGCGGCCAAACAGATAAGGCTCGTCCGTCCCGGCGTGAACATCGCCGCCGCCATGGAAGGGTTCACTGACCCCAACGCCACGCGCGAGCAGATCCTGAGTTGCGGCCTTGAGGTCGGAGACGACGAGATACAGGCCTTGGGCCGAGCCAGGGACCGCTGATGTGACGTTCTTGCCGAAAATCACCGAGCAGGCCGAGCCTGGCGGCGTGAACTGAATGACGCGCCAGCCATCGGCAGAGGCGAAATCGGCATCCAGTCTCCAGCCGAGGCTCGCATAAAATGTTTTGGCGCGGTCCACATCCGATACCGGAATGACAATGACTTCGAGCTTGAGATCGGCTCGATGAGATCTCGACGCTTTTGTTTCGACGCCGTGCGCCGTCTCGGTGATGGTCATGTCGAACTCCCTGAGTTGAAGTGCAGGTTCGAGCGTTGAAGCCGCTGTTCAGGCCGACCCAAGCGGCATCGCGATGGATACGCGCGTACCGGCATGGGCGGCTTCGCCATGCATCCGGGCACCAATGCTGCGTGCCAGACCTTCCAGGATCCGGCTGCCGGCGCCCTGAAGCGGTCCGGTCGCGCCGACACCATTGTCGGTCACCGTGCAGAACCAGCAGCCCTCACGATTTGCCACCTCAATGCGGATGAGGGCTCCGTTCTTGTTCGAAAAGGCATGCTTCGCGGCATTCGTGACCAGCTCCGTCAGCATCAGAGCGAGCCGATGGCACTGCCATGCCGGCAGCGCGCCGCTCTCGATCGCTGCCTCGCAGCGGACGCCCGCCGGTTCCAGTACCGCCTGGGAAAGCGCGCCGCACAGCTTTTCGAAGAAGGCCTCGACGGAGATCTGCGTGAGATCGTCATTGTCGGACAGAAGCTGATAGAGCCTGCCGAAGGCGACGATCCGCCGCTCCAGCCGGTCCACCGCGACCGGGATGTCCCGCGCTCCGGCCCGCGTGAAATCGCGACGGACTGAGGCACCCAGCAGCGTCAGCGTGTTCTTCATGCGGTGGTGAGATTCACGCAGCACGAGTTCCCAGTCGCGCGAGACGTCATCCGGATTGCCGGCGAAATGTGTTCGAACGCCGCCGTCATTCGGCCGAGAGTTGATATCGGGCATCATCGTCTTCCCCCGTTGGGAATAGGCCTGATCGCAGCCTATACTGATACAGACTCGCACCCCATGCTCGTTAGACGTTGCAAGATTTTGTTATGACCGGACGGCACTTGATCCTTGCGTGATACGACCGGTGCACCCGTTCTGAATGCGCGCGCGGCTGGAAGCTTCGGGGCGCGACGAGCCTTGCTCGCGCCTGGCGGCGGGATGGCCGGAAGGTCGGCGCGCAGACTCTGCTTGCGCCGGTTGTTGCGCCCTGAATTAGGAGCGTCTTCAACAGGATACCGCAAGATCGGGCTCTTGCAACTCCTAACAACTTATAACACGCCAGGCCGCGCCCGCTCCGCCATGGTGATCCCATTCATGGTGGATGCAGTGAGACATGGCACTTCTCGACGACGCGATCGACGCCTGCGGGGGACTGGCCCGCTGGAACAGCTTGAGCCGGTTCACCCTGCATTTGTCCGTCGGCGGAACGCTGTTCGCGGACGCCGGGCATGCCCGCGAATTCAAGGACGTCACCGCGGAAGGATCGATGCGCACACAATCGGTGCGCTTCACGGGGATCACCGGCGGCGAACAGTCAGGCGCGTTCGCGCCTGATGCGATCACGATCGAAACCATCGACGGTCAGATGCTGCGGACGTTGAGCAACCCCAGTCTCTCCGCCCCCAGCAACGGCACGCATGCGCTGGCGGACGAGCTGCATCTGGTTTTCTTCTGCGGCGTCCAGATCTGGAACTATCTCACCACCCCGTTCCTTCTCGCCCGTCCTGACGTTGCGATCGAGGAGCTGCCGCCGTGGCGGGAGAACAATG
This sequence comes from Bradyrhizobium sp. BR 10261, assembly GCF_019455395.1. Classification (NCBI taxonomy): domain Bacteria; kingdom Pseudomonadati; phylum Pseudomonadota; class Alphaproteobacteria; order Hyphomicrobiales; family Nitrobacteraceae; genus Bradyrhizobium; species Bradyrhizobium sp. BR 10261. The sequence goes on along the minus strand of NZ_JACOFQ010000009.1, from coordinate 76,233 downwards.
AGACGTGGCGGCGCCTTCGCGCGCAATTGCCGCCGAGCCTGATCAATCTTGCGTCCGAACAGGTGTTCTACTTCGATGAAAATGCCTTGCAGCGGCGAACCGATCACGATCTCCTCGGCGCACGTGTCGCGCACTATTCGTGGGCTCACGACAACTTTGACGGCATCGTCGTTCCAACCCTTCGGCGCACGCTGATGCAACAGCCCGACGGCAGCGCTATCGCCAAGCCGGTGCTGATCGACGTCGAGATCTTCGACGCCGTCTTCGAGTAGCGGGCCAAGTCGCTGAGACTTGGTTCAAGGGAACTTTCTGCGATCGATGGCTGCAGATTGTCCGCAACTACAGAATCTAACAGTTCCTAACGGGCTTCCAGGCCGGAGCGCGCATATCCTGTCACCATGCCAAGGGTTCGGAATCCCGTGGTCACAGCGAACGAGCTTTGAGAGAACAGGCGATGCTGACGGAATTGCAGACGGTTTGCACCCGGATCGACCTTGCGGCGGGGCCCGGGGATCACGAGGTCCGCCCCGAATTGCCGCGCGCCAAGGTCAATGCTCTGCCGAAATGGCGGCTCCGACGCGTCGAACAACACATCGCCGCTCATTTCGAACGCGGCATCAGCCTGTCCGAGCTCGCAGGCGTCGCAGGCCTCTCCAGGATGCATTTTGCCGCGCAGTTCCGTGCAGCGACCGGATATCGTCCGCGCGAATATCTGCTCAATCATCGCATCGAGCAGGCGAAGTCGCTGTTGACGACGAGCCAGAGACCGTTGGCCGAGATCGCTCTTGCAGTCGGCTTCAGCACTCAGGCGCACTTTTCGACCGTCTTCAAGCGCATCAGCGGCGAGACCCCGGCGCGCTGGCGTGCGGCCAGCAAGAGCCACCGGCCTGACGTTGAAACGCTGCCACGACGGCGTCCATCATGGGATCAGGCCCACATCGTGAGCACGGCTGCATGACAACGCTCTCGACAACCCGCTTGGTGTAAGTGCGCTGCCATTTGCGCCGGCTCGCGCCCTCCTCCTCCCGGGCTACGAGCCTCTTGGGGCCGCCCTGCACCCTCACAGGACGGCCCCTTTTTCATGGCGCCGCGGTTTTCGGCATCACGAATGCGCCCTATCCCGTCGGCAGCGCATCCAGATGACAGGCGACCCATTGCTCGCCCTCCGCCGAACGAAGCTGCGGCTCTTCGGTCCGGCAGCGATCGAAGACGTACGGGCAGCGGGTATGGAAGCGGCAGCCTTTCGGAGGGTTGATCGGGCTCGGCACGTCGCCGCCGAGGATGATGGGATTGCGCTTGGCCCCCGGGTCCGGCAGCGGGACCGCCGAGAGCAGCGCCTTGGTATAGGGATGTCGCGGCGCTGCAAAGATCTGCCGGCGCGGCGCCACCTCGACGATCTTGCCGAGATACATCACCGCGACGCGATGGGTCATGTGCTCGACGATGGCGAGATCATGGCTGATGAAGAGCAGCGCCAGGCCAAACTCGCGCTGCAGATCCTGCAGCAAGTTGACGATCTGCGCCTTGACCGAGACGTCGAGCGCCGAGACCGCCTCGTCACAGACGATCAGCTCGGGTTCGGCCGCCAGCGCCCTGGCGATGCCGATGCGCTGACGCTGACCGCCGGAGAACTCGTGTGGCCGGCGGTTCAGCGCCTCGCGCGGCAGGCGCACCGTGTCCATCAGCGCGGTCAGGCGCGTTTCGAGATCGGTTGCCGACTTGGCGAGGCCGAAATTGCGGATCGGCTCGGCCAGAATGTCGCGCACCCGCATGCGCGGATTGAGGCTCGAGAACGGATCCTGGAACACGACCTGCACGCGCCGGCGCATCTGGCGCATCGTGCTCGGCAGCGCATCGTCGATGCGCTGGCCGTCGAGGATCACCTGGCCCGACGTCACATCGAACAACCGCAGGATCGCGCGGCCGACCGTCGACTTGCCGCAGCCGGATTCGCCGACCAGCGACAGTGTCTCGCCGCGCGCGATCTCGAACGAGACGCCGTCGACGGCATAAACGAATTCGGGCTTGCGCCCAAACAGGCCCTTGTTGACAGGAAAATGCTTCTTGAGGTCGTTGACCTGGAGCAGCGGGACACTCATGCCGCGACGGCTCCCTTGGCTGCGTAGTGGCAGGCCGCGATATGGCGCGGCCCCTTCTCCTCGAGCCCGGGCGCATATTGCCGGCAGAGATCGGTCGCGAGCGCGCAGCGGCCGGCGAAGACGCAGCCGGTGATCGGTTTGCGCAGATCGGGCACTTGCCCCGGGATTTCAGCGAGCCGCGTCGTGGTGCCTGATAGCGAGGAGCCGAGTTTCGGCACTGCGCCGAGCAATCCTTGCGTATAGGGATGGCGCGGGGAACGGAACAGCTCGGCCACCGGCGCTTCCTCGACCTTGCGGCCGGCATACATCACCATGACGCGCTCGGCGATCTCGGCGACGACGCCAAGATCGTGGGTGATCAGGATGATCGCGGCGCCGACGCGGCGCTTCAGATCGAGCATCAGCTTCAGGATCTGCGCCTGGATGGTGACGTCGAGCGCCGTGGTCGGCTCGTCCGCGATCAGGAGCTTCGGATTGCAGGCGAGCGCAATCGCGATCATCACGCGCTGGCGCATGCCGCCGGAGAGCTGGTGCGGATATTCCCGCACGCGCCGCTTCGGCTCGGGAATGCCGACCAGCGTCAGCATCTCGACCGCGTGCGCCTCGGCGGCCTGCTTGTCCAGGCCCTGATGAATCATCAGCGTCTCGCGGATCTGGCGGCCAACGGTGAGGACCGGGTTGAGGCTGGTCATCGGCTCCTGGAAGATCATCGAGATGTCGTTGCCCCTGATGGCCCGCATCTCGCGGTCGGACATTTGCAGCAGATCCTTGCCGGCGAAGCGGATCGCGCCGGCGATCCTGCCAGGCGGCTCCGGGATCAGCCGCATCAGCGACATCGAGGTGACCGACTTGCCGCAGCCGGACTCGCCGACGATCGCGAGCGTCTCGCCCTCATTGACATGGAAGGACACCCCGTCCACCGCGCGGTTGATGCCGCTGGGAGTGCGGAAGTGGGTCTGGAGATTTTCGACTTCAAGCAACGCCATCGCGATCAGCCCCAGTCAGAGACGCTTGGCCATGCGCGGATCGAGCGCATCGCGAAGGCCGTCGCCGAGCAGGTTCACGGCGAGCACGGTGACGGACAGGAAGGCCGCCGGGAAGAACACGATGTAGGGCTTGACCTGCCACAGGGCGCGCCCCTCGGCCATGATGTTGCCCCAGGACGGAATTGTGGGTGGCGTGCCGGCGCCGATGAACGACAGGATCGCCTCGGTGATCATGGCGCTGGCGCAGATATAGGTCGCCTGCACCAGCATCGGCGCAACCGTGTTGGGCAGGATGTGGCGCAGGATGATCATCGGCGCGCGTGTGCCGCACGCGACCGCCGCATCCACATAAGGCTGCTCGCGCAGCGACAGCACCACGCTGCGGACCAGGCGCGAAACGCGCGGGATCTCGGCGATGGTGATGGCCAGGATGACGTTGCCGACGCTGCCGCGCGTCAGCGCCATCAGCGCGATCGCGAGCAGGATCGGCGGGATCGACATCAAACCGTCCATGAAGCGCATCAAGATGCCGTCGGCCCAGCGGACGAAGCCCGAGACCATGCCGATGGCAAGGCCGGCCGCGGAGGCGAAGATCGCAACCGACAGCCCGACCGTGAGCGAGACCCGTGCGCCGAACAGCACGCGTGAATAGATATCGCGGCCAAGCACGTCGGTGCCGAACCAGAACGCTGCCGACGGCGCCCTCGTGCGCTTGGCAGGCGCGAGCGCAGTCGGGTCGACCGTCCAGAGATACGGCGCAAAAACCGCGATCAGCACGAGCACCAGCAGCAACACGCCGCCGATCGCGACGGTCGGATGGCCGCGCAAGAACCCGATGAAGCCGCGGCGGATCGTGACCGGCCGGAGGATCTCAGGCAGTTGCGGCGCGAGGACGAGGCCGGCCGGAAGCGACTGCGGGTTGACGGTGGTATCGGTCAATAGCGGATCCTCGGGTCAACGAGCGTATAGGTGACGTCGATCATCAGGTTGACGAGGACGTAGACAAAGCTGAACAGCAGCACGATGCCCTGAATGACGGGATAGTCGCGCCGCAGGATCGCATCGATGGTGAGACGGCCGAGGCCGGGAATCGCGAACACGCTTTCGGTCACGACCGCACCGCCGATCAGGAGCGCGATGCCGATGCCGATCACGGTGACGATCGGCACCGCCGCGTTCTTCAGCGCATGAATGAACAGGATGCCGCCCTGCCCGAGGCCCTTGGCCTTGGCGGTGCGGACATAGTCCTGCTGCAGCACTTCGAGCATGGCGGCACGGGTGATGCGCGCCACCAGCGCGATATAGACGCAGCCGAGCGCAATCGCCGGCAGGATCAAATTCTGCAGCCACGGCCAGAAGCCCTGGTTGAGCGGCGTATAGCCCTGCACCGGAAGCCATTCGAGCTCGAGAGCGAAGATGTAGGCCAGCATGTAGCCGACCACGAAGACCGGCAGCGAGAAGCCGAACACGGCGAAGCCCATGATGGCCCGATCGATGAAACTGCCGGCCTTCCACGCCGCAACGACACCGAGCGGCACCGCGACGACGATCGTGAGCAGCAGCGTGATCACCATCAGCGACAGCGTCGGTCCGAGACGCTGCCCGATCATGGTCGACACCGGCAGGTTGGTGAAGATCGAGGTGCCGAGATCGCCGTGCATGAGACGCCAGACCCAGCTTCCGAACTGGATCAGGAACGGCCGGTCGAGGCCGAGGCTCTGGCGGATGCGCTCCACATCCTCCGGGCTCGCCTGGTCGCCCGCGATCACCACGGCCGGATCACCCGGCGCGATGTAAAGCAGGCTGAACACGAACAGTGCGACAATCGCCATCACCGGCAAGGTGGCGACGATGCGCCGGAGGATGTAGGAAAGCATCTGGCCTCAGTGCAGGATCATGCGGTCTTCGACACACCCCAGAAGAACGGCAGCGGTCCCTTGGTGACACCGGAGACGTTCTTGCGCCACGCGGTGTAGGTCAGGAAGAAGCCGGTCGGCGCGTAGACGACGTCATCCATCGCCGCCTTGTTGAGACGGCCGATCGCGGCCTTCTCTTCGTCGAGGTTCTTGGCGTCGAACCAGGACGTGACCTCCTTTTCCGTGCCGGCGCTGGTCGGCCAGCCGAACCAGGCCTTGTCGCCATTGGCACGAATGGCGGTGTAGGGCGCGGGATTGATGCAGTCCGCGCCTGCGTGCCAGGTGTGGAACATGTTCCAGCCGCCCTGTCCCGGCGGCGTCTTCTGTGCGCGGCGCGAGCCGACCGTGCCCCAATCCGTCGCCACGAAGTCGACATTCATGCCGAGCTTCTTCAACAGATCGGCCGTCACGTCGCCCATCGCCTTGGTGATCGGCTGGTCTTGCGCGACGAGACACGTCACCGGCTGGCCGGAATAGCCGCTCTCCGCAAGGAGCTTCTTGGCTGCATCGAGATCCCGCTTGCCCTTCAGAACCTCGCCACCCACCTCGGTGTAAAGAGGCGTATCGGGCGTGAAGAAGCCGGGCAGCGGCTTCCACAGCGAATCGTCGTCGCCAACGAGCGCGCGCATATAGTCTTCCTGGCTCATCGCCATCAGCACGGCGCGCCGCGCGCGCACGTCGTTGAAGGGCGGGTACAGGAAATTCATGCGGAACGAGCCGATATTGCCGAGCGGATCGCCGATATCGACATTGATGTTCTTGTTCTTCTTCAGCACCGGAACGAGATCGGCTATCGGGTTCTCCCACCAGTCGATCTCGCCATTCTGCAACGCCGCCGCCGCGGTCGCCGGATCCGGCATGATCACCCACTCGATGCGATCGAGCAGGATCTGCTTGCCACCCGCGAGCCAGGACGACTTCTCCTGCCGGGGTGCATAGTCGGCGAATTTTTCGAACACTGCTTTCGCGCCCGGCACCCATTCGCCCGCGACGAACTTCATCGGGCCGGAGCCGATATAATCCGAAATCTGCTTGAACGGATCGGTCTGCGCGATGCGCTCCGGCATGATGAAGGCGCAAGGCGAATTGTTCTTGGCGAGCGCGTAGAGCATCTTCGGAAAGGGCTGCTTCAGGACCCATTTGAAGGTGCGGTCGTCGACGGCCGTGAGCTCTTGCTGGATCGCCTTGAGCATCAGGCCCATGGGATCGCGGGCAGACCAGCGGGTAAGGCTCGCGACGACGTCCTTGCTCCGCACCGGCTCGCCGTCATGGAATTTAAGACCCGAGCGCAGCTTGAACGTCCAGGTCATGCCGTCGTCGGTCACTTCCTCGGATTCGACCATCTGGCGTTGCGGCTGGAACGAGGAATCGATGCCGTAGAGCGTGTCCCAGACCATCGCGGCCGCATTGCGCACGACATATTGCGTACCCCAGATCGGGTCGAAATTGGCGAGATTGGCCTGCGGCACGAAACGCAGGGTACGGGCTGCCGCGCCTTGCGCGATCGCCGGGGCCGAGAGGCCACCGGTCAACGCCAGACCGCTTGCGCCGGCCAGTCCCTTCAATACCATCCTGCGATCCATAAAGTCCTCCAGTAAAGCCGTGATGCCAGCCGTTCATTGGCCAAAGGCAGGTGAAACAGAGCCCATTGGCCTGCAAATGGTATGCCAGCAACCGTTCCTTGGCAGCGGGCTATTGGCGACTTGCGGCTGTCGCTGCGCAGCAGCGCGGACGGCGATCTTCATCGCGCCGGGTGCGCGATCACAGCAGTTTTGCTCCGAAATTCCGCTCCGGATCCATGTCCGCCAGGAGCCGACCGGTCGGCTTCGCCGCCTCGCCGCCGCTGCGCGCCAGGAATTGGCCACTGCCGGCGCTGGCGAGACATTTGCCGCCGTCGACGATCAGCCGGGCGCGCGACAGCACGGATACCGGCCAGCCCCTGAGCTTGCGGCCGGCGAACGGCGTGTAGCCGGCGAGATCGTGCATCATCTCGTCGGCGATCACGGTCTCGCGGTTGGGATCCCAGATCGCGATATCGGCATCGGCGCCAACGGCGATCGAGCCCTTGCGCGGATGCAGATTGTAGATCTTTGCCGGCGCCGTCGCGGTCAACTCGACGAATTTTTCGAGACCGAGCCTGCCCTTCGAGACCATCGCGTCGAACAGCAGCGGCAGCCGTAGCTCCAATCCCGGAAGGCCGTTGGCGACCTGCTTGAAGTTCGGATTGGGGCCGGCGCGCAGCTTGCCGGTCTCATCAAAACGATAGGGCGCGTGATCCGACGAGATGGTCTGGAGATCGCCGAGCGACAATGCCTGCCACAGCGCTTCCTGGTCGGAATGTGTGCGCGGCGGCGGACTGCACATCCACTTCGCGCCTTCCGCGCCGGGCTTGTCGAGATCGCTAGCGGTGAGGAACAGATATTGTGGGCAAGTCTCGGCAAACACCTTCAGCCCCTGCCCCCGCGAGTCGCGGATCACCTTGGCGCCTTCAGCGGTCGAGACATGGAAGATCATGATCGGCTGGTCGATCAGCGCCGCCATGCCGATCAGCCGGGTGAAAGCTTCCGCCTCCGACACGCGGGCGTGGCTGACGGCGTGGTATTTCGGCATGGTGTAGCCACGCGCGAGCAGACGCTTCACCATCCAGGCGATGATGCCGTGGTTCTCCGCGTGCGCACACAGCATTGCGCCGGACTGGCGCGCGGCGAGGAGGATGTCGAGCAGCGGCTCGTCGTCGACCTTGAGCCGGTCATAGGTCATGAAGATCTTGATCGAGGCATGGCCCTGGTTCACCAGTGCGGGAATGTGCTCTTCGACCGTCTCTCTGGTCGCATCCGCAATGATCATGTGAAAGGCGTAGTCGATCACGGCGCCCTTCCTGGCGAGTGCGTGATAATCCTCCACCACCTGCGGCAGCTTCATGCCGACATGCTGCGCTGCGAACGGAATCACCGTGGTGGTGCCGCCAAAGGCCGCCGATACGGTCGCGCTCTCGAACGTATCGGCATTCATGATGCCGGCTGCGGAGAGCTGCTCGATATGGGCGTGGCTGTCGACGCCACCAGGCAGCACCAACTTGCCGCGCGCATCGATCTCGCGCTTGGCCGGTGGCAGACCACGACCGATGGCCGCAATGGTCTCGCCGGAGATGGCAACGTCGGCCTCGAACACGTCTGTTGTTGTGGCGACGCGCCCGCCGCGGATGATGAGGTCGTAGGTGGGTTCGGTCATGAGGCACTCCATAGTTGATCGCCAGCTTGCGAGAAGGCCGTCCGCATCACGTCTCAGGCGGCGGCACTGCACCGGTGCGGCTGGTGATCAGGCCGTAATGCTCAATGCGGCGATGCCTGGCGAAGTCGAAGATCGTGGTCTTGCCGAAGGTCGTGGCGTCGAGGTCGCAGGCGTGGACCAGAACCTCGTCTTCATCGGTCTTTGCTTCGGCAACGATCTCGCCATTGGGATCGACGATCAGGCTGCCGCCGAACAGGGCATGCCCATCCTCGACGCCGGCCTTGGCGACCGCAACCACCCAGGTCGCATTCTGATAGGCGCCGGCCTGCACGGAGAGGCGGTTGTGGAACAGGCGCTTCTCGACGCCCTCTTCGCTCCTCTCCGCATTCACCGACGGCGTGTTGTAGCCGATCAGCACCATCTCGACGCCCTGCAAGCCCATGACGCGATAGGTCTCGGGCCAGCGGCGATCGTTGCAGATGGCCATGCCGATGATGCCACCGAGCGCGCGCCAGACGTTGAAGCCGAGATCGCCCGGCTCGAAATAGCGCTTCTCCAGGTGCTGATGCGAGCGGTGGGATTCGTATTCGACATGGCCGGGCAGATGGACCTTGCGATATTTGCCGACGATCCTGCCGGATTTGTCGGTGAGGATCGCGGTGTTGAAGTGGTGACCGTCGGGCGTCAGCTCGGCATAGCCGAAATTCATCGCGATTCCGCGCTGCGCCGCGCGCTCGAACAGCGGCATGGTCGCCGCATTCGGCATCTCGCGCTCGAACCAGCTGTCAAACTCGGCTCGGTCCTCCACATACCAGCGCGGGAAGAACGTCGTCAGCGCCAGCTCGGGATAGACGATGAGATCGGCGCCTCTTCTCTTGGCTTCGTCCATCAGCGCGATCATGCGCTTGACCACGGCCTCGCGGCTGTCGGCCCTCTGAATCGGGCCCATCTGGGCGGCTGCAACTGTGACGATACGCATCAGCGATGTCCTGACTTCTTGACGACTTTTTTTGGCGAGGCTGGCGATCGCAGCTTCAAGGGCGGGTCTGCGCGCGCAGCATAGCGTGGCCGAACGGCGCTTTGCCAGCCAAGCAGCTTTCATGCCGTCCGTTCCCCCCATTCGGCTCCTTGCCGCCACGCCACAGTAAACCCTCGGGCGCGGAGATGATGCTCCACGTCCAGAAGATGTGCGCTCGCCTCCATCTCAGCCGACCGCACTGCCCGCGTAATGAGCACATGAGCATAGGGATAGACGTGCAGCGCACCTCGGATTTCCGGGTTAATTTGCGACTTTCGCCGCGCGGCAATCGAAGGAATTGAGCTGTCTGGCTAATTTACAGGCGTTTGAATGGCAGTACCGGATCGTCGGATGCCTATGAGCTATGCACGGAGGTCAGTTCAGCTCAGCGCAGCATCCACCGCAGCCGCGGCTCGTGACCATGGCGCCAGACGCGACAAATCCGAATTTCGGTAAAGCGGAATATTTTGAGTGTATGGCTTGACGCGACAAAAGAGGGGCGCCTACGAGCTGCAAACTTTCGAACGACAACATCATGATACAAAACGTCAACTCGCGGCGCTGCCGGAACTCTGGCCTTCGCTTCCCGTTGATGATCTAAGCGTAGCCCTCGCACGCGATCGCGTGCGTTTCCCCCGGAGTTTCACCGATGGCCTCAGCCGACCGGCCGGCGACGCGGCTCGCCACGCGCCTCTCGTTCCTGGTCGCCGGATTCGGCCTTGCGTGCTGGGCGCCGCTGGTTCCGTTCGCGAAGGCGCGGCTCGCGGTCGACGACGCCGTCCTCGGCCTGCTGCTGCTCAGCCTCGGCATCGGCTCGGTCGTGGCGATGCTCGCGACCGGCATTTTGAGCGCGCGTTACGGCACCAAGCCGATCATCATCGCCGGCGGGATCGGCCTTGCGCTGATGTTGCCGCTGCTGGTCGTCGCCGGCACGCCGGTAGCGTTGGCACTGTCGCTGCTCGCATTCGGAGCTGCGCTGGGCTCCATCGATGTCGCCATGAACATCCACGCCGTCGAGGTCGAACGCGCGGCAGGACAGCCGCTGATGTCGGGCTTTCATGCGCTGTTCAGCATTGGCGGATTTGCCGGATCGGCGGCGATGACGGCGCTGCTGTCGCTGCATCTTGGACCGCTCTGGAGCGCGCTGATCTGTTCCGTCCTGATGCTGATCGCGATGGCGATGACTTGGCCACGCCTGCTGCGCAGGACACAGGCGCAGGAGGGACCGCTATTCGTGCTGCCGCACGGCATCGTGCTGTTGCTGGCGCTGCTGGCCGCCGTCACCTTCCTGATCGAAGGCGCGATGCTGGACTGGGGTGCCCTGCTCGTCATCGGCGCAGGCCTCGTCAGCGAGGCTCGCGGTGGGATCGGCTACATCGTGTTCTCGATTGCGATGACCGTCGGCCGGCTCGGCGGCGACGCTGTCGTCGCGCGGATCGGCGATCGCGCGACACTGATCGGGGGAAGCCTGCTTGCGGTCGCGGGCCTTGCGGTGCTGCTGCTCGCGCCGAGCGCGGCCATTGCCATCGCCGGTTTCCTGCTGATCGGCCTTGGCGCCTCGAACCTCGTGCCGGTGCTGTTCCGTGGTGCGGCCAGGCAGACCGCCATGCCCACCGGGCTTGCGGTGGCGTCGATCACCACCGCCGGCTATGCCGGTGTGCTGGTTGGCCCTGCCGGCATCGGCTTTGTCGCCCATGCCATCGGATTGCCGGCGGCATTCTGGATGCTCGCCGCGCTGATGTGCATCGTCACGCTGTCGGCGCGGGCCGTGACCAGAAAAATATAGCGCGTCATGCGCCTTTGCTTGCAAACGTTGCCCGCAAGCGCCGCCAGCCGATCACGATGCCGGTGACGGAGAACGCCAGGCCGAGCGCGCAAAGCCCGACGATCAGGCCGTCGCGCAGGCGCGGATACGCCATGAGGATGGGGACGTCCAGCGTATGCAGCGCGCTGTAGGCCCAGCGATAGACGCGCCGCGAAGCATCGAGCCTTTGCAGAATGCTGCCGTCAGCGCCGTCGACGTCAAACCAGAGATCGCCGCAGCGCGAGCGATAGACGGGAGCGCCGGGAACGCTGGACCGGGCCGGATAGGCGTCGTCATCAGCAACAACCGACACCGCGCCGCAGCCTCGCGCAAGGCGCGTCGTCAAGCGGAGGACCTCCTGCTCATCCAGGAACGTCTTCTGCCGATCGCGGTCTGCCTCGCCCGCTTCGGCCAAGGTCTGGCGGCCAAGATCAGTCCGATCGCGCCGAAAGACATTCGCGTTGACAGCGAACCATTCGACTTCGCGGGCAGAAATCGACAGCGGCCGCTGATCGAGCGATGAAGCCGTGCGCCAGTCCGGTACAGCATTCGTTATGGCCGCCTCAGCCGCGGTCAATTGCCCGCGCGAAAACAGCCGGCCGTGATCCATGGAAAGCCAGCCGCTGAAGATCCAGGTCAGCACGAAGACGGTCGAAACGAGACCGATGATGTGGTGCAGGGCGTGCCAGCCGCGATAGGGCGACGAGATCCGACCCCGGACCTTGATCCTGATGACACCGAGCAGCGCCCCAAGCGCCGCCACGATCAGGGCCACCAGCGAGAGATTCGAAACCACCCGGTCCCACAGCACCCAGTTGCTCCTGAGAACCGTTGGATAGATCCAGTGCACGACGCTGCCGACCCAATTCCAGCCGCGCTCGCTACGCGTCGTGTCCAGCACGACCTCGCCGGTGCGCGACGAGACATAGATCTCCGTCCCGGCCGCGTCGTTAAGAGCGATGCGAAATAGCGGCCGGTGGCGATCGAACCCGTTGGGGACACTCCATTGATCGTAATCGGCGCGCGCAATGATCGCAGCGTGTGCGGCATCGAGCCCGCGTCGGCGGGCATGGTCCTGTGCAATGGCGAGTGCGACATCGGGAAATTCCACCGAGGCGTCGGCTCCGTCTGACGCATGGACCGCCCGAACCCGTGACGGTCCCGAGACGACATAGACCGGCCCGTCGCTGCGCTGGATCAGGCGAATGCGCGTAGCGTCCGTGATCCCGCTTGCGGCGACCGCGTCGGCAACCGGAATGATCGATGCCCCCTCCACCGGCGCCAGACCGGTGAAGCGTTCCGCCTCCGTCAGTGCGGGAAACGGAACGAAGTGCATCACGATGCCGCTTGCGAACCACATCGCGAACATCAGGCAGAACGCGATGCCGAGCCAGCGGTGCAGAAGCACGATCACACCGGTCATGCGATCCCCCTACCATTTGAACGCGGCGGCGATCTCGTAGGTCCGGGGCGCACCGAGCAGGATCTGGTCGGGATAGAACGGGTCGCCCCAGATCGCGTAGCGCTTGTCGGTGACGTTGCGCACGCGAAAGGTCAGTCGGGCCTGGTCGACGGCATTGAAAACCGTCTTGGGAATGTCGACGAAGGCGTAAACGTCGCCGACGGTATAGGCATTCATGGTCACCGTGTTGGCGTCGCTGTTGGTACGATCGCCGACATGACGGCCGGTGATGCCGACCTCGACCGGCCATGGCGTGAAGAAGCGCCAGGACGCGCCGGCATTGGCGACGATGCGCGGCACGTTCGGTGGCCTATTGCCCGAGAACGAGCCGCCGGTGAAATCATAGTCGGCATAACGCGCATCGACATAGGCGATGTTGCCCCAGAGACGCAAAGGCGCGATGGGGCGGATCGATCCGGCAAGCTCGACGCCCTTGGATTCCTGCCGCCCCGCAATGTTGAGCGTCTGGCCGCCGGCGGCGGCATAGACGTTCTTGCGCAGGATATCGTAGGCCGAGAACGACCACTCCGCCCTGTTGTCCCAGAGCACATGCTTGACGCCGGTCTCGTAGGTGCGTGCGGTGGTCAGATCGAGCGGCTGGGTCGGCCCGAGCAGGAAGATGTTGTTGGCCGAGACGTCTGCGCCGGTGGCGTACTGGCTGAAGAAGGTCAGGCCGGGAATGGCCTCCCAGGTATAGCCGATGCGCCCCGTGACGGGCGCCCAGGATTTCGCAAACGGGAATCCCGCGTTCTCCAGCCCGTTGACGTCGGTCGAGTTGCGGTCGAGCCCGATATGTTCGACGCGCAGGCCGCCGATCAGAGCGAATGTCCGCGTCAGCTTCAGCCGGTCCTCGAACGACAGCGCCTCGTTGTCGATCCGCGCGGTCTGCTGCCTGGTCGTGAGCAGGCCGTAGAAGCCACGGTCGGGATCGACAAGATCGACGGAATCGCCGGGGAAATTCGCCGCGCCCGGCCGGACGAAATCGAGATAGCTCGACGAAAAGGTCGTGACGAGACGATTTTCGAGGCCCGCGATATCGGCATCCCACGTCAGGTCGGTGATATTGCCGACCAGACGCTGGCTGTGCGCGACATAGAAGCGGCTGCGATCGACCGTATTCGTCGTTGTGTTGAACGCCTCAACCTCGTTGTTGAGCCAGGAGCGCTCCGCACCGTAGGCATAGGCCTGACTCTTCAAGGTGAGGTCGGGCGCGAGCCTCAGCTCGAAGCCACCGCGGAGCCACACCTCCTGAGCCACGTTGCGGTTGTCCAGAACGTTGTAGTTGGTGTCGAAGGTACGATCGTCGATGGTAACAGGGCCGAGATTGGTTCCGTTGAAGTTCGAGATATAAGTGCCCGAGACGATGCCTGCCGTCGCATGCGAGCCGCTGAAGGCCACCGGCACCAGCGGCGTGCCCCAATAGGCCCGTCCGCGATCCTCCCGATATTCGATCGCGCCCCAAACCTTGAGGCTGTCCGAGATGCGGTAGTTGAGCTGGCCAGACACATCGAACGTCCTGGTGCTGGTATCGTCGGCAAAGCCGTTAAGCGTGGAGCGGCTGATATCGAAGCGGTAGTCCAGCCCCTGCACATTGGTGCTGCCGCCCGAGCCGTAATGCGCGCGGAACGAGTTCAGCGAGTCCCAGGCGAAGTCCGCTTCGTTCCGGATTGGCCCCATGTGCGGCTGCTTGGTAACGAAGTTGATCGCTCCGCCGGCGGCGCCCTCGCCCGAGATCAGCGAGGCCGGGCCTTTGACGATTTCCATGGCTTCGAGATTGGCGGTGTCCATGATCCGCGAGGTCATGTTCTGCGGGCCGATCTTGATGCCGTTGTAGAGCGTGTTGATCTGGCTGTTGGTGAAGCCGCGCATCGAGAAGGCTGAAGGCTCGGCGGGATTGTCGCCGGCGGTGACGCCGACCGCGCCTTGCGCGACATCGGAGACGGTGCGGTAGCCCTGCTCGCGCATGGTCTCGGCGGAGATGACTTCGACCGTTGCGGGTGTCTGTCGCACCGTCAGGCCGAGGCGCGAGGCGCTTTCGGCAACCGCATCGCTGTTGAGCGGCGTCGGCGCCGCATTGTTCGTCACGACCGGTTTTGGCGCGACCTCCGCCGCGGCAGGCTTGCGCGCTGTCGCGCGGCGGGTGCCTGCCGCGTCCCGGGCGGCCAACCTTGCCTGTTTGCGGGATTGCGGGGGCGACACCTCCACAGCCGGCAGCGTTTCGCGGGCCCGCTGCGCCAAAGCGGCTGGCATATCGACAAACGCAAAAGATGTGAGAGCGGCGGACGCCAGCAAAATGCGGCGTGGTCGTACAATACGGCTGGCAAACACGGTCCTGGACCTCGGAGTGACGTCAGTGGCACGTCACCGCGAACCAAGGTCCCATCATCAGGCACTAAGCCCTCCGATGAAGCCGAATGCCTGTACTCCCCGACCGACATCTTCGCGTGTGACCACGGCTGACGGCAGGTCTCCTGGCTCGCGGGTCGTGACCGCTTCGTCGCCTTCCCGGGACCGAGGACCCAGTGGCTTTAAAGACGAAGGATTCACCGCTTACAGTTGCGGGGGCAGCTACGGCATTGGGGACAACGTCCCCGCACCGCATTCCCTTTTCATCCCCTCTCGGGGAAACCGTCGCCTGCATCTAGGATTACGACCAAGACGGAGTCAATGTGCAAGACGCGGCGATATTGCCACAGCCACCAACTTCCCCGGAGAGTGACATGGAAGGTGCGACCTTCCTCTGGCTGATCCGACATGCGCCCGTCGACGGCGTCAAAGGGACGATCCACGCGGCCGATGCAGCGGCGGACCTGACCGATCGCGCGCAACTGGAGGCGCTGCGGTCGCGCTTGCCGCGCGACGCTGCGAGCTATGCGAGCCCTGCGCGGCGCACGATCGAGACGGCGCGCGCGCTGGGGCTCGAACCAGAACTAATGCACGAGTTTGCCGAGCAGGATTTCGGTGACTGGACCGGCCGGCAGCATGACGAGCTCGCCAGCAGCGGTGGCGAGGCCTACGCGCAATTCTGGCGCGACCCTGCGCACCAGAGACCACCGGGCGGCGAGAGCTTTGCGGATCAGGTCGCACGCGTCCGGCTGGGACTGTCGCGGATCGGAGCCGGATCAGCAACGCTCGTCGTGCATTCCGGCACGATCCGCGCCGCGCTGTGCATCGCGCTCGACCTGACGCCGGATGCCGCCTTGCGCTTCGTGATCGATCCGCTGTCGCTCACGAGGATCGACCGGCTCGCGACCGGCTGGCGGGTCGTGTCGGTCAATCAGCGGATCAGCTAGCCCTGTCAGGCACGTTGGCCTGCGCGAAGGTCGCCATGTCATTGTGGAGCGCGCAGGCGAAGCGCACCAGCGGCAGCGCGATCGCGGCGCCAGAACCTTCGCCGAGCCTGAGATCGAGGCTGATCAAGGGCTGCACGTTCAGCGCACGCAGCACCAGCCGATGCCCCTGCTCCGCCGATTGATGCGACGGCAGCAGGAATGGCTGGCACGACGGGTTCAGTCGCAGCGCCGCGAGCGCCGCGACCGAGACGATGAAACCGTCGATCAGCACGGGAATGCGCGCCTGCGCAGCCGCGATGATCGCGCCTGATATCGCCGCGATCTCGAGGCCGCCGACGGCGCACAGGATGTTTTCGGGCGAAGCGCTCGCCACACCGTGGCGCGCGATTGCCGCCTCGATCACGCCCACCTTGCGCGCACGGCCGGCCGCATCGACGCCGGTACCACTGCCCGCGATCTCCTCGGCACTGATGCCGAGCAGGCTCGCAGCAATCGCCGCAGACGCCGTGGTGTTACCGATGCCCATTTCGCCGAAGATCAGCAGGTCAGGCTGATGGGCCTTCGCCCGCGCTACGGCGCGCTGGCCGGCCTCGAACGCAAAGGCCAGCTCCGCCGGCGTGAGCGCAGGCTCAACGCTGAAATCGCGCGTGCCGTGGCGCGGCTTGTCCGTGACGATATCAGGCATCGCTTCCTCGGCCAGCGTGCCGGCATCGACGACCTCGAGCGTCGAACCGAGCTCGCGCGCCAGCACCGAGATCGCTGCACCTCCAGACGCAAAATTCGCCATCATCGCGATCGTTACAACCTGCGGATAGGCCGACACGCCCTGCGCGACGACGCCGTGATCGCCGGCGAAGATGATGATCGGCACGCGCGCGGCGCGCGGGCGTTCGGTCGCCTGCAGGCCGGCAAGCTCGATCGCGAGCTGCTCGAGCCGGCCGAGCGCACCGGTCGGCTTTGTCAGTTGTGCCTGCCGCGCGATCGCCGCTTCGCGGTGGTCGGCGGAGATTTCGGGGCATTTCTGGGTAACCCATTCAGGGAGCATGCTGCCTCGCTTATGGCCTGCGCTTGAGAATGTAACTGTCCATGATCCAGCCGTGCCGCTCGCGCGCGTCCTGCCGCGCGGCGACGATGCGCGGGCCGACCTCAGTCAGCGCGCCGGACAGGATGATCTGGTCGGCCATGGCGAGATAGGCGCCCCACCAGATCTGAAGGCCTTCAGGATCCAGCGACTGGAACGCCGTGCCGCCGTCGAGCATCACGACGACCGTGTCGACGCCTTCAGGCCAGCCGCCTTCGCGCAAGCGGCGTCCGGTCGTCACCAGGAACGGCTCGCCGATATCGTTGAGCGGCAGCGCATGCGCCGCGCACAGCGCCTGGATCGAGGTGATGCCGGGCACGACCTCGATCTCAGGCAAGGGATCGAGCCGGCGCGCGATGCGCAGCGAGGAGTCATAGAGCGAGGGATCACCCCAGATCAGCAGCGCGACCTTGCCGTCTGCGCCCAGATGATCGGCAATCGTCTGCGACCAGGTCGCCGCGACCGCGTCGTGCCAATCGTCGACGCCCTTGCGGTAATCGGCTTCGCGGGCGTCGCGCACGGGAAGATCGAATTCGGCGATGCGCGTGGTGTCGTTGGTGAGGACATCGGCGCAAATCGTCCGCCTGAGATCGGCGAGGTCGGATTTTGCGGCGCCCTTGCGCGGGATCAGGATCAGGTCTGCGGTGTTGATCGCGCCAATTGCCGCGCGCGTGAGCTGGTCGGGATCGCCGCAGCCGATGCCGATCAGGGAGAGGGTCATCATGACGATCCGCCCTCCGCCAGCGCGCCGAACAGGATGACGGCGGCCGTCGAGGCCGCACCGCCGCGCGCCAGCTGATCGGCCAGCTCGACAACAGTGGTGCGGACCAGACGCTCGTCAGCGCGGCCGAGCGATTCCGCGAACAGCGCCGGCGTGCTCGGCGAGAGGCCATGCTCGATCAATTTTGCGACCAGCGCCGGAAAGGTTCTCCGGCCCATATAGACCACCGTCGTCGCATCCGGATCGGCAAGCGCCACCCAGTTCAAATTGGGCGGCAACTCGCCGGTGACATCGGCACCGGTCACGAATTGGACCCGGCGCGAGGTGTGGCGACGCGTCAGCGGAATGCCGGCATGTGCGGCGGCGACGCAGGCCGAGGTGACGCCGGGAACGATCTCATAGCCGATGCCGGCCTCGCGCAGCGTCTCGATCTCCTCCTCGAGCCGGCCAAAGATGCCGGCATCGCCCGACTTCAGCCGCACGACGCGGACGCCCGTCGCCGCATAGTCGACCAGCAGGCGGTTGACATGATGCTGCTTTGTCGATGGCCGCCCTGCCCGCTTCCCCACCGCGACGAGGTTGGCCCCGGGCCGCGCCAGATCGAGGATCGCGCCGGAGGCGAGATCGTCATAGAGCACGACATCAGCCTCGCGCAGCCGCGCAGCACCCTTGAGCGTGAGCAATTCAGGATCGCCGGGGCCGGCGGAGACGAAGGAGACAAAGCCGCTCACCGGTCCTCCGCGATCAGGTGAAAGAAGGTGCCGGTGGCGTGGCGGCGCCGCGAGCCGGTCTCGGCGATGACGGCACCGGTCGCATCGTGCACGACCGCCAGCGGCGTGTCGGGCTGGGCGAGAATGGTCGAATAGTGAAACTCATGGCCGCGCAGCCGCGCGCCAACCTTGTGCCCCGGCATCGGCGCCGCAAGCGCGGCAAGACGATAGCCAAGATGCATGCGGCGCTTGGCAAAGCTCGTCTCGAGGCCGAGCAGGCCTGTCATCTCATGCCTGATACCATCGGCGTCAGTCAAGGCAGCTCCCAGCACCATATACCCGCCGCATTCGCCATGCACCGGCCGCGTCTCGGCGAAGGCGCGCAGGCCGCTGCGGAAGCGCGTGTTCGCGGCGATCTTGCCGGCGTGAAGCTCGGGATAGCCGCCGGGGAGCCAGCACACATCGGCGCTCGCGTCGGGCGCTTCATCTGCGAGCGGCGAGAAGGTCGATATCTCCGCGCCGGCCGCGCGCCAGGCTTCCAGCATATGCGGATAGACGAAGGAGAACGCCGCATCGCGGGCGAGCGCGATGCGTTGGCCGGGCGGCGTCACGTTCAAGCCGTTCACGACCGGCTGCGGCGACCAGCTTGCGGCCGATTGCAGCACCGCATCGAGATCGACATGCTCCGAGACAAAGCGCGCGGCTTCGTCGATCAGTTTTCCGATCTCCGCCTGCTCCTCGGCCTGCACAAGGCCGAGATGCCGCTTCGGCAGGCTGATCTCGGCATGGCGCGGCAATGCGCCGAACACGGCAATCCCGGCCTCGCTCATCGCACGTCGCACGAGGTCTTCATGGCGCGGGCTGGCGATGCGATTGAGCACGACGCCCGCAAGGCGCACGCCGGCGCGATAATCGCGCAGGCCAGTTGCGATCGCCGCCGCTGTCTGCGCCTGTCCGGAGGGGTCGATCACCAGAACCACCGGCCAGCCCAGCATCTCCGCGATGTCGGCGGTCGCACCGGTGCCGGAGACACCGCGCGCGGCGACCCCGTCGAACAGGCCCATCGAGCCCTCGGCGAGCACGACATCCGCGTCCGCGCCGCGGCTGATCAGATGTGAGATCGTCGCGCTGTCCATCGCCCAGCTATCGACGTTGACCGAAGCGCGGCCCGTAGCGGCGGCATGGAAGGCGGGATCAATATAGTCAGGGCCGCTCTTGAGGCATTGCACGTTCAGGCCACGATGACGCCAGGCACGCGCGAGCGCCAGCGTCAGCGTGGTCTTGCCGACGCCGGAGGCTGGTGCGGAGATGACGAGGGCAGCTGCCATCACGACGCCTCCGGAAAGCGCGGCTCGGCGCCAACGGGCCGATAGCGGCGGTCGTAGTCGGCGGCATAAAGCCGGCTCTCGTCGAAATCCGCCGCGCCAAGCGTCTTGCCGACCAGGATCAGCGCGGTGCGCTCCATCTCGGCGCCGAGCGCGGCATCGAGCGTCGCCAGCGTGGCGCGGACAATGCGCTGGTCCGGCCAGCTGGCGCGCCGGACGATCGCGACCGGGCAGTCCGCGCCGTAATGCGGGGTGAGCTCGGCAACGACCTTGTCGAGCAGATGGATCGACAGATGGATGGCGAGCACGGCGCCGGTGGCGGCGAAGGCCGCGAGATTTTCGCTCTCGGGCATCGCGCTGGCGCGGCCCGGCGTGCGCGTCAGCACGACCGACTGGGCGAGACCGGGCAGCGTCAGCTCGGCTTCCAACGCGGCAGCGGCTGCGGAGAAGGACGGAACGCCCGGCGTGACAGTAAAGGGAATGCCGAGCGCGCGCAGGCGGCGCAGCTGCTCGCCCATCGCCGACCAGATCGAGAGATCGCCGGAATGCAGCCGCGCGACATCCTTGCCTGCGGCATGGGCCGCGGCAATCTCGGCGATGATCTCGTCGAGCGACAGCGGCGCCGTGTTGACGATCCGCGCGCCTGGAGGGCAATGCGCCAGCACCCCCTCTGGCACCAGCGAGCCCGCATAGAGGCAAACCGGACAGGCCGCGATCAAATCGCGCCCGCGCAGGGTGAGCAGATCGGGCGCGCCCGGCCCGGCGCCGATGAAGTGCACCGTCATGGGCCGTCTCCCTCGGCGATTGCAGCGGTCGCCGTGCGATCCTGCGAGACCGCGCGCGCTGCGATCAGCCGCGCGCGAGGGCCGGCGGCCGCAAGGGCAGCGGCTTCGGCGACCGAGCCCGTGCCGAACCTTTCGGTGATCCGCTGCGACTGCGTCGGCGTCGCGATGCCCGCCAGCGTCTCGGCGGGTACCGATTTGATCGGAACGCCACACTCGCGCGCGAGCTGCTTCAGCGGCTCCGCATCCGCCTTGTCGCTCACGGTCGCGACCGCAGCCAGCCCTGCGGACCCGCCGGCTGCCAGCAGCGCCTCGCGCAAAGAGGCCAGCGTCACATCCTGTTTGAATCCAAGCCCGGCGACCTTCATCGGACCGTACTCCATTGCACCACCGGCCGCGTCGCCTCCCACGCGTGGTAACGGCCGAGGGGAGCGGCATGCGCGATCTCGACCCGCATCAACTCTCCGCCATGCTGTTGATGCAGCTGGCCGAGCAGCGCTTCCGTCTCCAACGTCACGGCATGGGCGACGAACCGCGTGCCGGGCGCAATCCGCGACCAGACAGCTTCGAACATCGAGATGTCGAAGCCGCCCCCGACGAATACAGCATCCGGCCCGTCCAGCGCGGCGAGCGCGTCGGGCGCGGTGCCCGCAACAACGGTGATCTTATGTTCCACCCCGAACGCTTCCGCATTGCTGCGGATGTTGGCGGCACGATCCTCGCGCGTTTCGACGGCAATCGCTGACCCACCCCCCAATGCCCATTCTACCGAGATCGACCCCGAACCCGCACCGATGTCCCACAACCTCCTGCCAGGGCATGGACCGAGTGCCGAGAGCGCCAAGGCGCGCATCGGCCGCTTGGTGATCTGACCATCGTGAGCAAAGAGAACATCCGGGAGTCCCGAACTGCGAGAGAGACCGTACGCCCCTCTTGCCTCCAGCGCCACAGCAACCAGGCGTCCGGCGGAAACGCGCGTATAGGTCTCCGCGTGATACTTGCCGACCTTTTCATGGGGTCCGCCAAGCGCGGCGAGCGTCCAGAATGGCGAGACACCCCATCCGCGCTCCGTCAGCCATCTCGCGAGATCAACGGCGGCCTTGCCGTCTCGCACGAGACAGATGATCCGCGCGCCATCCGCCAGATGGGGTACAAGCCGTTCAAACGGCGCGGCATGAAGGCCGAGGCAAACGGTGGATTCGAGCCGCCAGCCCAACCGCGCCGCGGCGAGCGAGAAGGTCGATGGCACGGGATGCGCGATCCACTCATTGGCATTGAGCTTCTCGGCGAGGCCAGCGCCAGCGCCGTACCAGAAGGGATCGCCGGATGCCAGCACTGCCGTCGGCCGGCCACGGCAGCTCAGCACGATGTCAGCATCGAACGGTACCGGCCAGGCACGGCCGCGGCTGCCGACGTCGGCAAGCGCAAGATGGCGCTCGCCGCCGAACACGGTTTCGGCCTTGGCCAACGCCTTTCGGCTTGCTTCCGACAGCCCGGCAAGGCCATCTTCGCCGATACCGATGATGGTCAGCCAGGGACTCGCCAAAGGATCAACCATGATGCGCGCCCTTATTCTGGGCGGAATTGCCGATGCGAGCCTGCTCGCCGCCGAGATCGCGCGCGCAGGGATCGATGCGCTGTATTCCTATGGTGGGCGCACCAGAACCCCGGCCGATCAACCGCTGCCGACCCGCATCGGCGGCTTTGGCGGCGTGAGCGGTCTTGCTGATTACATCAGCCGCGAACGTATCACGCATGTGATCGACGCGACGCATCCCTTCGCGGCCGAGATGAGCCGCCATGCCATCGCCGCGTGCGCGGCGACCGGCACGCCGCTGATCGCGCTGGAGCGTGCCCCCTGGGCGAAAGCGCCTGATGATATTTGGATTGAAGTGGTTGACGTCAACGCAGCAGTCGCTGCGCTGCCCGAAGCACGGGCCAACGTGTTCCTGGCCATCGGCCGCCAGCACATCGCGCCGTTCGCGGCGAAGCCGCAGCATGCCTACACGCTGCGGTTCGTCGATCCGCCCGACGTGCCCCTGCCCTTCGCCGCCGATGTGATCGTCTCGCGCGGACCCTTCACGATTGACGGCGAGGCGGAGATGATGCGCACGCGCGGCATCGCCTCGATCGTCGCCCGCAATTCCGGCGGCGCCGGCGCCCGTGCCAAGATCGACGCGGCCCGCATGCTCGGCCTGCCCGTGATCATGATCTCGCGGCCAAACTTGCCCGAGCGCAAGCGGGTCGAGAGCGTCGCGGAAGTGATGCAGTGGCTTGGTCATCGGACTTGCCTCGGCGCATAGACCCAGCGGCCAACGCGGCGCGTCTGCGAGTTGCCGACGATCACCAGCGTGCGCATGTCGGCCATCTCAGGCGTCGCATCATTCAGCGGCACGGTCACGATCGTCTCGTCAGGAGCGCTGATCGCGCGCGCGAAGATCACAAGGCGCTGCCCGCAGCCCGCTTCCTTCAGCACCGCGAGCGCTCGGCCAAACCCGTCCGGCCGGCTTGCGGAGCGCGGATTATACATCGCAATTGAAAAATCCGCCTCTGCTGCGAGCCGCAGCCGTTTCTCGATCATCGCCCATGGCTTGAGATTGTCGGAGAGATTGATCGCACAGAAGTCGTGACCAAGCGGCGCACCGGCGCGTGCGCTAGCTGCCAGCATCGCGGTGATGCCAGGCAGTACGCGGATCGGCAGGTCCTGATATTGCGGCGCCATTTCGAGCGCCTCGAACACGGCCGAGGCCATGGCGAAGACGCCAGGGTCGCCGGAGGAGACGACGACGACCTGCCCGCCTTCAGCCGCCAGCCGCAGCGCCTCGCTCGCGCGCCGGAGCTCTTCACGATTGTCGGATGGATGCACGGTGAGCCCAGGACGCGGGACGACGCGCGCGACATAGGGCGCGTATCCCAAAATATCGGTCGCGGCGGCAAGCGCGGCGGAAACCTCCGGCGTCACCAGCGCTTCACTGCCCGGGCCAAGGCCCGCGATGGTCAGCGTGCCCGTCATTCGGCGGCGTCCGGAAGCCGGCCCTTGCCGTGCACCAGCACGATCGCGAAGTAAGGACACTCGGTGGCGTCGATCTCAACGAGTCGCGCGACGCGCTCCCCCGGCATGGTGCCGCGCTCGACCAGCCAGGCATCATCCAGCCGCCCGGCGGCCGCGAGCGCGCGCCGCACTTTTGCAAGATTGCGGCCGGTCTTCATGATCACAAGTGCATCGGAATCGCGCATACGGCGTTCAAGCTCGCCTTCCGGAAGCGTGCCCATCAGCACCGTCGTCACGTCGTCGCCGAGGGCGATCGGCTGGCCGACGCCGTTCCAGCAGCCGACCATGCCGGGAATGCCGGCGATCACCTCGATCTCGACGCGGCCTTGCAGGCGCGTGTGCAAATGCATGAACGAGCCGTAGAAGTAGGGATCGCCCTCGCAGAGCACGACGACGTCGACGGCACGCGAAAGCCGTGCCAGGCGTTCGGCCCATTCATCGTAGAAGCCGGAGAGCTGCTGCACGTAATCCGGGCTGTCGAAGGCGATCTCGGTGGTGACAGGATATTCCATGGGATATTCGGTGACGTCGGCAGCGAGCATGCCCTCGACGATGCGCCGCGCCTGGCCGGGCCGCCCCTTCTTGCGGAAATAGGCGACATGCTTCGCCGCCCGCACCATGCGGTCGGCGCGCACGCTCATCAGATCAGG
The DNA here is from genome assembly GCF_019455395.1 of Bradyrhizobium sp. BR 10261. Taxonomy (NCBI): domain Bacteria; kingdom Pseudomonadati; phylum Pseudomonadota; class Alphaproteobacteria; order Hyphomicrobiales; family Nitrobacteraceae; genus Bradyrhizobium; species Bradyrhizobium sp. BR 10261. Next base: position 52,103 of record NZ_JACOFQ010000009.1, on the reverse strand, counting down.
ATCGCCGGGGCCGAGACCGCAGCAGATGATGCGTCCCATCGCTACTCGCTCCGGCTTGCCAGCGCATTCACGGCGGCGACCGTGATCGCGGAGCCGCCGAGGCGGCCTTCAACCGTAAGCGCCGGCACCGGCGGATCGGCCATCAACGCGGCCTTCGACTCGGCCGCGCCGACGAAGCCGACGGGACAGCCGATGATCGCCGCGGGACGCGGACAGTCGGGATCCTCGAGCATGTTGAGCAGATGGAACAGCGCCGTCGGCGCATTGCCGATCGCGACAATGGCGCCGTTCAGATGCGGCCGCCACAGCTCCAGCGCCGCAGCCGAGCGCGTGTTGTTCATCGACTTGGCCAATGCTGCGACGGTCTCGTCGCCAAGCGTACAGATCACGGCATTTGCCGCAGGCAATCGCGCACGGGTGATGCCCTCGGACACCATGCGCGCATCGCACAGGATCGGCGCGCCCTTCTGCAGGGCCGCGCGCGCAGCCGTCGCCATGTCAGGCGTGAAGCGGATATGCGCCTCTAGTCCCACCATGCCGGCGGCATGGATCATCCGCACCACGACCTGCTCCTCCTCAGGCGTGAAGCGCGCCAGATCGGCCTCGGCCCGGATGGTCGCAAAGGATTGCCGGTAGATCGCCGCGCCGTCGGTCTCGTAGGTGTGCGGCATCAGTGCCCTCCCATCAGGATGGAGGGATCACGAACGATATCGTCACGATCGAGCCCGCGCAGGACGGGCTCGTCGCGGGTCGAGCCGCCGCGCACGAGATCGAATCCCTTTGCCGTCGCGACCAGCGTGATCGCGGCCGCGCCGGAATGGGCGCAGCCCTTGGTGCAGCCAGAGACGTGAAGCTGCGCGGCCCCGCCGATGTTTGGCGCAAGCGCCGCCGCCAGCCCCCGCGTATCGGCATGGGCCTCGCGGCAGCGCGGCGCGCCGCTGCACGCGATGACGCGCAACGCCGGATCATAGGCTTCGGTGATCAGGCCGGACGCGGTCGGCATGGTCCGCTTGCCTTCGCTCAGGACCATCCGCCACGGTGTCATCCGCAACGCATGCCCGCAAGCAGCGAGCTGATTGAGCGTCGTATGCGGCATCTGCCCGAAGGCGATGCCGACCATGGCGCCTTGCGGATAGAGGCCAGGACGCACTGCTGCCATGATCGGCGCAGGCTCGGCCTCGCCGCGGAGCGCCTCAGGCAATTTTGCGCCGGCCGCAAGGTGCGCTGCCATGCGCCCGCGCCCATCCCTGACGCCTGAGGCGACGAACCAGCGCGCAACAGCAATCGCGGTGCTCACAACCTCCCCACGCGCGACGCTGCGGCCGAGCCGGGCGCCGTCCGCGCGTACCACGAGACCACCTGAAACGTCGCGCTCGATTCGTACGTCGGCGGAATCGCCGGCGAGCACGCGCGAGGTGCCGTCGTCGATGGCGAAGCCGAATTTCGTCGGCAGTTCGAGCATCGAGTCCGCCAGCGCCTCTTCGAACTCGGCGGCGAGCGCCTGGGTCTCGTCGCCGTCGCGCCAGAACGGCGTGACCAGGATGTTGCGCCGGGATTCGGTGCCGGCATCGGGGTCGAGCAACGTCAGTTGCGCAAGACCGTCGAGCAGCGACCGATGGCTGCTCTCGCTGACGCCCCTGATCTGGAGATTGGCGCGGCTGGTGACGTCGATCAGCCCATTGCCGTGGCGCTCGGCGAGATGCGCGAGCCCGGCCGTCTGTGCCGCATCGAGCCGGCCGCCGAACGGGCGCACGCGGACCACGAGCCCGTCGCCCGATTGCATCGGCCGCAGCGCGCCGGGACACCAGCCCTTCACTGACGCCGCGCTCATGACGCCTCCTTCAGCGCCGCCGCGATCGAGTTGCGGCGCGTCCGCCACAGCGAGGCCTCGTGCAGGCGCGTGAAGCAGGTCTCCATCGCGGCAAGCGCCGCCGGATTTTCGCGCGCCATGAAGGCGCGGACATCGGCATCGCCCAGCGTCGCGTCGTAATAGAGATCGAACAGGTGCGGCGGCACCGCGCCGGCCAGATGGGCGAAGGCCGCCATGTGCTCCAACGTCGCCGATATCTCGGCTGCCCCGCGAAACCCGTGGCGCATCATGCCGGCGATCCAGGCCGGATTGGCGGCGCGGGCGCGGACGACGCGGGAGATTTCTTCGGTCAGCGTGCGCGCATGCGGCTCGTCGGGCCGCGTCGTGTCGAGGTGATAGAGCGATGGCCCTGATGCGCCGAGATGCGCGGCAGCAGCGGCGATGCCGGCTTCATGCGCGGCATAATCGGCGGCGAGCAGGAGGTCGGTCTCGGGCAGATCCTGGGCATGCACGAACGCATCGGCCGAGGCGAGCCGCTGCTCGATGCCGGCGCGATCGGGCTTGATTGCACCATCGGCAGAGAACGCCCAGGACGAAGCGGACAGCCAGGCCTCGCCGGCGGCATCGCGCGTCTCAGGCGTGAAGGCATCGGGGATGGCCGAGAGGCCGACGCCGTATTGTCCGGGCCGCGGCGCGAACACACGCGAGGCGCGGTGGCGGTAGGGATTTTCGTCGCCCTCCTCGTCGCGGCTGGCGAGCGCCTCGGAGGCCGCCTCGAACAATTGCGCAAGGCCGGCGAAGACATCGCGGAACAGGCCGGACACGCGCAGCGTCACGTCGATGCGAGGACGGCCGAGTTCGGCCGGCGTGATGATGTCGTAGCCGGTGACGCGGCCGGAGGCGTGATCCCAGCGCGGCGCGAGGCCGGCCAGATGCAGCGCCATCGCGAACTCCTCGCCCGCGGTGCGCATCGTCGCCGAGCCCCAGAGATCGACGACGAGGCCCTTCGGCCAGTCGCCGTGATCCTGCAAATGACGACGCAGCAGCTCTTCGGCGAGCTTGATCCCCTGTGCATGCGCCGCCGGCGTCGGCACCGCGCGGGGATCGACAGCGAACAGATTGCGGCCGGTCGGCAGCACGTCCTGACGCCCGCGATAGGGCGAGCCCGACGGACCCGGCGCCACGCGTCGTCCTGCGAGCGCGGCGCGGAGCGCGTCCCGCTCGGCCTCGCCACAGGCGCCACGGCCGAACACATGCAGGCCGTCGCCGAACTGGCTTTCCTTGAGGTCGCAGACGAAACGATCGATGCGCGGAATGGCTTCTGCCGGCGCGGCCGAGGCATTGATCCCGAGATCGTCTTCGAGGCCGGCCGCACGCGCCTCGTCGCGGATCGCGGCGATCAGGCGCTGGCGTCGGGCGGGGTCGAGACCGTCGGCGGTCGAATATTCGTCGAGCAGGCGTTCGAGTCGGCGCAGCCCTTCCGGCACCGCGGATTGCTCGAGCGGCGGCGGCAGATGGCCGATGGTGACGGCGCCAATGCGCCGCTTGGCCTGCGCGGCCTCGCCGGGATCGTTGACGATGAAGGGATAGATGACGGGCAGATCACCGGTCAGCGCTTCCGGCCAGCACGCCGACGACAGCGCCACCGACTTTCCCGGCAACCATTCCAGCGTGCCATGCGCGCCCATGTGCACGACGGCGTCGATCCCTTGCGCGCGAAGCCAGAGATAGAACGCGACATAGCCATGGCGCGGCGTGCGGGCGAGATCGTGGTAGTCGGCATCGCGCGTGGTCGCGTCGCCACGCTCTGGCTGGACCGCGATGACCGATCGGCCGCATGGGATCGCAGCGAAGTGGAACGCGCCGTCGCGGCAGCTCGGGTCGTTTTCCGGCGCGCCCCAGGCCTGCGCGAGATCGTCCTGCAGGATCTGCGGCAGGCGCGCGAGCGCGGCGCGGTAATCGGCGACGCTCCACGTCAATTTCTGCTTCAGCAACGTCTCGCCGAGTGCATGCACCGACGCAACATCGAAGCCGGCCTGCGCGAGATCGGTCACCAGCGCTTCGACCGAAGCGAGTGCATCGAGACCGACCGCATGCGCGATCTGGTGCGGACGGCCGGGATAGTTCGACAGCACGATGGCCAGCCGCTTCTCGGCGACCGGCGTCTCGGCAAGCGTCCGCCACGCCGCGACGCGGGCGATGACCGCATTCACACGCTCCTCATCCGGCTTGTGAGCCAGATGCGAGAATTGCAGATCGGGATCGCGATGCGCAGCCGATTTGAAACTCACCACGCCGGCGAACAGGCGGCCGTCGACCTCGGGCAACACCACATGCATGGCGAGGTCGCCGGGCGACAGCCCGCGCAGCGATTCCGCCCAGTCCTCGCGGCGCGCCGAGGAGAGCGCGACCTGGAAGACCGGACATGGCGCGGCATCGAACGGCGTGGTGCCGTCGTCGCCCATCGCCGAGAACGCGGTCGCATTGACGATGGCCGCCGGCGGATTTTGCGCGAGATGCGCGCGCAGCCAATCCGCGACGCCCGCCGCCTTCAGCGACGCGACGAAAGCCCCATAAGCATCAAAACCCTTTTCGCGCAGTGCTGCGATCAGCGCATCGACAGGCCCGGTGTCCGCAGCGGTGAGATAGGAGCGGTAGAATATCACGAGTGCGAAGGGCTTCCCCTCGCCCGGCGGCTGCGCAATGACGCCGCGCACGGGATCATAAAAGCCCATCTCGGGCACGTTCATCTCGCCGGTAACAGGCCCGGCATAGAGGCCCGAGGCAAGCGCGAGCTGCGCGATCGCGGCTTGCGCCGCGACGGGACCGCCCGTGTCGCACAGCACCTTGAGCCGGCGCAGCGTCGAGACTGGCAGCGTCGAATAGGCATCCAGCCTGATGTCATCACGGCCATCGGCCGGCAGCACCGCGAGCACGATGCCCCGATCCTTTGCCAGTTGCTGAAGCGCCGCAAGCCCGTACGACCAATAGGACTCACCACCGATCAGCCGCACCAGAATGCCGCGCGCCTGCGACAGCGTGCGCTCGATATAGGTGTCGACCGAGAGCGGATGACGGAGCTCCGCAAGGTTCGCCAGCCGCAGCGGCGGCAGGCGGTCGCGGCCACGCCGCCAGCCCGCCGCAAACGCTGCCAGGTCCGAATCCGAGAACGAGAGCACCACGAGATCGGCCGGGTCCTGGCCGATGTCCCTTGGCGTCGCGGTCTCCTCGAGACCACGGCTCTCGCGGAAGACGACGTGCATCAGACTCCCAATCCCGCCCTGATCGCGGCTTCATCAATATCGCCGTGCTCGCCGATCACGACGAGCTTTGACTGCCTGTGGCCCGCGCCCCAGGGCTTGTCGAACTGGTGGCGCACGCGTTCGCCGACCGCCTGCAGCAGCAGCCGCATCGGCTTGCCCGCAACCGCGATATAGCCCTTGGCGCGCAGCACGTTCTGTTCACGCGCCAGCCTCTGCACGGACGCGACCAGCGCATCGACATCGGCGACCTCAGGAAGATCGATCACGACGGAGGCGAAATCATCGTGCTCGTGCTCCTCCTCGCCGTCATGATGCGAGGGGCGCGCGGCAAGATCGTTCTCGGCGGCAGCGCCGAGGCCGAGGATGACGCGCGCATCGATGGCGCCGTCGGTGATCGGCAGCATCGGCACGCGACGCGGCATCTCCGCGGTGATCGCGGCCTTGGCGGCTTCGATGCCGGCAGCGCCCGCAAGATCGGCCTTGGTCAGCAGCACGATATCGGCGCAGGCGATCTGGTCCTCGAACACTTCGGACAGCGGCGTCTCGTGGTCGAGATTTTCGTCCGCCGCGCGCTGCGCCTCGACCGCATCCGGATCCGGCGCGAACCGGCCGGCCGCGACGGCCTCGGCATCGGCGAGCGCAATCACGCCGTCGACCGTGATGCGCGAGCGGATCTCCGGCCAGTCGAACGCCTTCAAGAGCGGCTTTGGCAGCGCCAGCCCCGAGGTCTCGATCAGGATGTGATCGGGCCGTACGGGGCGCGCCAGCAGCTGCTCCATGGTCGGAATGAAATCGTCAGCGACGGTGCAGCAGATGCAGCCATTGGCGAGCTCGACGATGTTCTCTTCCGGGCAATTCGCATCGGCACAGGATTTCAGGATCTCGCCATCCACGCCCTCGCTGCCGAACTCGTTGACGAGCACGGCGAGCTTCTTGCCGCCCGCATTGCTGAGCAAATGCTGGATCAGGGTGGTCTTGCCGGAGCCGAGAAAACCCGTGACCACGGTCACAGGGACTTTTGCAAGCGAGTTCATTCGGCAGCCTCCGGCAACACGGCGATAGGGGGAATGCGGGCAAGCGACTGCTTGCGGAAGATTTCAGGCCGGCTGCGCCAGGGCACGAGACCATCGGGCGCGGCGGCATAGGCCGCGGCGCCGGCGACGACGTCCTGCGCGTTGGCATCCGTCAGGCGGCCATAGACATAGGACCAGCGCCCGGGCGCGCTGAGTGCGACCGAGCAGCCCTGGCTGCATGCCGACAGGCATTCGACGGGAACCACGGTCACACCCTCGGGCACGCCGGCTTCGAGGATCGCGCCATGCAGGCGCTTGCCGGGCGTGACCTCGCCCTCGCGCAGCGTCTGGCCGGCGCGGCAGGTGATGCAGACATGCAGTGTGACAGTCATCGCCTCTTCCAGAAGTATCAGCGGGAGGCGAAGAGGCCCACGGACCATCCTTGCGAAGGCCCGTTTCCCCGTCGCGGAACACCCCGTCCGCCGGTCCACAAATCGTCCGCGCTGGCAGGTCTCCCGGCTTGCGGAGCAGGGTTTCCCCTTCGATCCCCGCCTTCCCGATCCCTTCAGGGGATCAGTGGCTTTGGGCATCTCTCCGGTCACGGTCGCGGGGGCGGCTGCATTTTGGACCCAAATCTTGCCGATTCGGACCCTATCGCATTCCCTCTTCGCCTGTCATAGGACAGGAACCAACGCCGGAGCACCATTTGCCCCCGGCCGCCTCTTGTCAAGCCGAAGGACCGATCCGATGACGAGCGAGCCGGAGACCGAAACGGCAGATGAAACCGACGCCAAGCACGCCGCCAAGATGGCGAAGATCAAGGTCGCCCGCGACAAGATCATGGCGACCAAGAGCGGCGAAAAGGGCCTCATCATCGTCCACACCGGCGCCGGCAAGGGCAAGTCGTCCTCCGCCTTCGGCATGATCGTGCGCTGTGTCGCCCATGGCCTGCCCTGCGCGGTGGTGCAGTTCATCAAGGGCGCCTGGGATACCGGCGAGCGGCGCCTGCTCACCGGCCATTTCGGCGAGCTCTGCCAGTTCCACGCCATGGGCGAAGGTTTCACCTGGGAGACGCAGGACCGCGCCCGCGACATCGCGGCGGCGCGTGCCGGCTGGGAGAAGGCGAAGCAGCTGATCCTCAATGAGAGCCTGCGCATGGTCGTGCTCGACGAGATCAACATCGCGCTGCGCTACGACTATCTCGACATCGCGGAGGTCGTCGATTTCCTCAAGACGTCGAAGCCGCCGATGACGCATGTCGTGCTCACGGGCCGCAATGCCAAGGACGAGCTGATCGAGATCGCCGATCTCGTCACCGAGATGACGCTGGTGAAGCATCCGTTCCGCTCCGGCATCAAGGCCCAGCCCGGCGTCGAGTTCTGAAGTCGATGGCACGCGCACTGATGATCCAGGGAGCCGGCTCGGACGTGGGCAAATCGCTCATCGTCGCCGGCCTCGCGCGCGCCTTCACGCGCCGCGGCTTGCGTGTGCTCCCCTTCAAGCCGCAGAACATGTCGAACAATGCCGCCGTCACCGTCGACGGCGGCGAGATCGGCCGCGCCCAGGCGCTGCAGGCGCTCGCAGCGGGCGTCGAGCCGCATACCGACATGAACCCGGTGCTGCTCAAGCCCGAGACCGATGTCGGTTCGCAGGTGATCGTGCAGGGAAAGCGCATCGCCACCGCACGCGCGCGCGAATATGCGGCGATGAAGCCCTCGCTGATGGGCGCCGTGCTGGAAAGCTTTGAGCGGGTGAAGGCGCGTTCTGATCTGGTGCTGGTTGAAGGTGCCGGCAGCCCGGCCGAAGTGAATTTGCGCAAGGCCGACATTGCCAATATGGGCTTTGCCCGCAAGGCCGACGTGCCGGTGGTTCTGGTCGGCGACATCGACCGCGGCGGCGTCATCGCACAACTCGTCGGCATCAAGGCGGTGATCGACCCTGATGATGCCGCGATGATCCAGGGGTTTGTCATCAACAAGTTCCGCGGCGATCCCACGCTGTTCGACGACGGCTACGGGCTGATCGCGCAAAAGACCGCATGGCGCGGCCTTGGCGTGCTGCCCTGGTTTTCGCGCGCCGGCGAGCTGCCGGCCGAGGATGCGCTGGGCCTGAGCGATGCGCGCAAGCCCGGCCAGACCAAGATCGCCTGCCTCGCCTTGTCGCGGATCGCCAATTTCGACGATCTCGATCCGCTCAAGCTCGAGCCGGGTGTTGATCTCGTGATGGTGCGCCCAGGCGAAGCGATCCCGGGCGACGTGCGCCTCGTCATTATCCCCGGCTCGAAATCCACCCGCGGCGATCTCGCCTTTTTGCGCGCACAGGGCTGGGACATCGATCTGCTCGCGCATCTTCGGCGCGGCGGCCATGTGCTCGGCCTCTGCGGCGGCTATCAGATGCTGGGCCGCAGCGTCGCGGACCCCGAAGGTATCGAAGGCTCCGCGGGCGATACGCCGGGCCTGGGACTGCTGGATGTCGAGACGGTGATGAGCCCGCAAAAGACGCTGACGCGTGTTGCGGCCGTGCATGCGGCCACGGACCAACCGATCGAGGCTTACGAAATCCACATCGGGCGCACCGACGGGCCGGATCGCGTGCGGCCGTTCGCCAAACTCAACGGCGAGCCGGAGGGCGCGATGTCGCGCGATGGCCGTGTCCAAGGCAGCTATCTGCACGGCCTGTTCACGTCGGATGATTTCCGCAAGGCGTATCTGGCAAAGCTCGACATTCCCGCGGGCGACGAGCCGTATCACGCCAGGGTCGAGAGCGCGCTCGAGGCCCTCGCCGATCACATCGAGAAACATCTCGATGTCGAAGGCCTGCTCACGCTAGCGCGCTAGCATCTCGGCGAGGCGCGTCCACTCGGCCTCAGCGCCCGGAAGGCCGAGTCGCAGCCAAGTCGGCTGTTTCGCGAACACCCGCGACCAGATCTGGCCGCGCGCCAGCCTCTCCTGCGCGGCAAGCGCATCCGGCGTCTCGTAGAGACGGAACAATGATGCGCCACCGACGAGCCGCCAGCCCTGCGCCTGCGCCATCGCGTCGAGGCGCGCACAATCCCGCACAAGCCGCGCTGACGTCGCCTTCGCCCAGGCCTCATCGCGCAACGCGCGGCAGCCGATCGCGATCGCGGCGCCCGAGACCGGCCATGGCCCCGATGCCGCCGCGAGCCTGGCGATGTCGGCCGTATGGCCGATTGCAAAGCCGAGCCGCAGACCGGCGAGGCCGTAAAACTTGCCGAACGAGCGCAGGATCAGCAAGCCCGGCCGGCCGGCTTCCGAGGCAAGCGAGAGCTCGGGAACGGCATCGGCAAAGCTCTCGTCGATGACGAGGCGACCGGCGCGCGGCGACAGCGCAAGCAGATCCTTCGGCGCATGACGGCGGCCATCGGGATTGTTGGGATTGACGACGATGGCAAGATCCGCACCCGCCAGCGCATCGAGCTTCCCCACCTGCTCGACCTGCCATCCCGCGGCCGAGAGAACGGGCGCATATTCGTTATAGGTCGGCGCGAGGATGCGGGCCAGGCCATGCGGCGCGAGCTGTGGCAGCAGTTGAATGGCGGCTTGTACGCCGCCCATCGCAACGACAGGCGCTGATGTGCCATAGGCGTGTTGGGCGGCCTGATGCAGCGCCTCGATCTCGGAGCGCGAGGGCAAGGCTTGCCAGTGATGCGCAGATATCTCGCCGACGGGATAAGGCCGCCGGTTGATGCCGGTCGACAGATCGATCCAGTCCTCCGCGCGCCCGCCAAACCGCTGCTGGGCCAGATCGAGATTTCCACCGTGCTCGCGCATGGCCCGTTGTTTCACGCGTACGCCAGGATCGCAAGCACGCCTGCGAACAGCAGCATGGCGCGGCGGTAGATCGCCAGCCCCACATTAATGTCCGCTGCAAGCGGATCGCGCGCGCCTCCGTTGAGCCAGGGCTCGTCGGTGGTTTTGCCGTGATAGATGCGGGGGCCGCTGAGCCGCACGCCCAGGGCGCCCGCCATCGCGGCCTCCGGCCAGCCCGCATTGGGCGAGCGATGGCGGCGCGCATCGCGCGTCATGCAGGACAGCGCCTCCGAGCGCCGCGGTGCGAGCAACACGAACAGGAAACCGGTCAGGCGCGCCGGAATGAAATTGGCGACATCGTCGATACGCGCGGCCGCCCAGCCGAAAGCTTCATGCCGTTCGCTGCGATGGCCGATCATGGAATCCAGCGTGTTGATCGCCTTGTAGCCGAGGATTCCCGGCAAGCCGAGCAGCGCCCCCCAGAACACCGGCGCGACGATGCCGTCAGAGGCATTCTCGGCGAGACTCTCGATCGCAGCGCGGGCGATCCCGGCTTCATCGAGCGCGGCTGGATCACGGCCGACGATGCGCGAGACTGCGTCGCGCGCAGCGGCGATGTCGCCGGTCAGCAAAGGCTTGGCGACGGCGGCGACATGATCATGCAACGAGCGCAGCGCCACCAGCGGCCACGCGAGGATGCCAACCAGCGCGAATCCGATCCAGCCTGAGGGAAGCAAGGACTGCAGCACCCAGCCGAGCACCAGCGCGAGCACGATCACCGCAAGCGCGCCGCCGACGCCAACAGCGCGACGCAGCGCCGGCGGGTCAAACTCGCGATTCCAGCCGGCGTCGACGGCTGCGATTAACCGGCCCAGCCAGGTCACGGGGTGGCCGATCCGCGCAAACAGCCATGACGGCCAGCCCAGGAGGGCATCCACCGCAATCGCCACCACCATCGCACCTGCAAAACCCAAACCCGCCTCCTGTCCCGCCCCTGTTGCGCAAAGCGAGGGGCGAGCGCAAGCCCCTGCCGGGCTGATTTCGGCTTTGTCTTTGGCCGCGTTTGGTGATTAGTCAGGCCCACAGGAGTGCTTTATGGCCGTCATCTTGATCACGGGCGGAGCGCGATCGGGCAAGAGCGCCCGCGCGGAAGCGCTTGCGCGCAGCTTTCCGGACCAGCCGCCGATCTATATTGCTACGGCCGAGGCGCTCGATGCCGAGATGGAGGCGCGCATCGCTGGGCATCGCACGCGACGCGGACCCGGCTGGATCGAGCACGAGGTGCCGCTCGATCTCGTGCCTGCGCTGATCGCAAGCGATGGCAGCGGTGCGAGGCTGGTGGACTGCCTGACGCTGTGGCTCTCGAATCTCATGCATGCGGAGCGCGACTGGGAACGCGAGGTGAGCAAGCTTGCCGCCGCCCTGCCCCGACTTAAGAGCCCCGTCATCTTCGTCACCAATGAGGTCGGACTTGGCATCGTGCCCGACAACGCATTGGCGCGAAGCTATCGCGATGCCGCCGGCATCATGAACCAGATCATTGCGGATGTCGCCGACAAGGTCGAGTTCATGGTCGCCGGCCTGCCGATGAAGCTGAAATGACGCCGCGCGCCGACATTCTGAAAGACGTCGCCGCCGATCTCAGGATCGCCGCGTCCTTCGTCACGATCCTGCCCGTGGCCTCGTCGAAGCCATCAGGCGAAGGCGCTGTCGCGCGCGCGACATGGGCCCTCCCAGTGGCCGGGCTGCTGGTCGGCCTTGCCGGCGCGCTCGTCTACAGGATCGCCATTCGCGTCGGACTGTCGCCTGATATCGCCGCCCTGCTCGCGCTCGCGACGACCACGCTCATCACCGGCGCGCTGCACGAGGACGGGCTTGCCGACACCGCTGACGGCCTCGGCGGCGGGCGGACGCGCGAGCGCAAGCTCGAGATCATGCGCGACAGCCGGATCGGCAGCTATGGTGTCTGCGCGCTCATCCTGTCATTCGGCCTGCGCTGGAGCGCGCTTGCGGCAATCGCTAACCCCTGGACCGTGATGCTCGCGCTGTGCGCAGCTCATGTCGCGGCCCGCGCGGGCTTGCCGGCCTTCATGTCGTTGGTCGCCCCGGCCCGTCCCGATGGTCTTTCAGCGAACGCAGGAGCGCCGCCGGGCCGCAGCGTGGCCACGTCCTTCGCCATAGGAACGCTCGCGCTCGCTCTGGCGTTGGGGCCGGGCAAGGCGCTGGTCGGCCTGGTGCTGCTCTCCCTCGCCGGGCTGATGCTGGCGCGGCTTGCCATCCGCCAGATCGGCGGGCAGACCGGCGACATCCTGGGCGCATTCGAGCAGGTCGGCGAAATCCTGATCCTGCTGGTCGCGGCCGCCTTCCTCCACGGGGGAGGATGAAATCATGGTCGAGTTTGACGACACCTTCCGCCGGCAATTGCGCGAGTTGTTCGTTTGGCGCCGCGACGTGCGCCGCTTTCGCACCACAGCACTGCCCGACGGCGCGATGGAGCGGCTGATCGAGACGGCTTGCCTGTCGCCCTCTGTCGGCCTGAGCCAGCCCTGGCGCTTCGTCATCGTCGATGATCCCGAGCGGCGCCGCGCCGTGATCGACGATTTCAAGACGTGTAACGCCGATGCACTCAACTGCTATTCCGGCGAGCGCGCCGCGCGCTATGCCACGCTCAAGCTCTCGGGCCTCGAACAGGCTCCTTGCCACCTTGCAATCTTCGCCGACAAGGCCAGCGACACCGGCCACGGCCTCGGCCGCGCCACCATGCCGGAAACGACAGAATATTCCGTGGTGGCGGCCATCACCGCGATGTGGCTCGCCGCGCGCGCCGAAGGTATCGGGCTCGGCTGGGTCTCCATCCTCAGCCCGCAGCGTATCCACGGCCTGCTCGACGTGCCCGCTTCCTGGAAGTTCATCGCCTATCTCTGTATCGGCTATCCCGAGGCGGAATGCGACCAGCCCGAGCTCGAGCAGGCGAAGTGGGAGCACCGGCGGGACGCGAGCGAGTTCACGCTGCGGCGGTAGCAGCCCGCTCTATTCACCGGGACCGCTGCGAACGAACATTCACAAGCGCGTTTTTTCATCAATTGTGGTTGCCGCCCTTTCGCGTTATGCAATTCCCCGGGGACAACTCTGGCGAAACATTTCATGAGCGAGCGGCCTGCTCCTGCCCGCGTCATGCCGGCGGTCGCCCGCCGCGATGTCATTCGGCTTGCGGGAGCAACTATCGCAGGTTTGTTTGCGCTCGACGCAACGTCGGATCGCATGCGAATCGTCGCCTCGATCACCGCTCTGGCGCTCGATGACGAGCTGACCCGACGCAACATGAGCGAGAGTTCGAACTCTCGCCTCGGTGCGCTGATCGCGGGCTTGCGACAACGCGGCTGGGTCGAAGGGGTCAATTATCGTCTCGAGGTCCGCTCGACATTCGGCGGGCCCGACAAGTTGCAGACGGCGATCGCGGAGCTCATCGATCTCAAGCCGGATGTCATCCTGACCGGCTCGACTGTCGAGACCGCGGCCGTCCTGGCGGCCACCAAGACGGTCCCGATCGTTTTCGCGACCTCCAACGATCCCGTCGGCAATGGCTTCGTCGAAAGCCTTGCCCATCCCGGCGGCAATGTCACCGGCTTCACCAGCAGCACCCCCGAGATGGGCGGCAAATGGCTTCAGCTGATCAAGGAGGCCGTACCTGACGTCCAGCGCATCGGCGCCCTGTTCAACCCGGCCAGCACCCCTCGCGCCGGCCGCTATTACCTTGATTCGTTCGAGCAGGAAGCCGCGACATCAGGCGTCGCGGTGGAGCTTGCACCCATCGGCGCAGTCGCCGAGATCGATGGCGCGATCGGCCGCTTCGCTGATCCTCCGAAGGCGGCCATGATCTCCCTTGTCGACAGCTTTCTCGTGGTCAACCGGAAAGCGGTGGTCGAGACGGCCGCGAGATATCGCGTGCCGATGATCTATCCGTTCCACTACTTCATGGATTCGGGCGGGCTGATGAGCTACGGGCCGACGCTGGAGGTGCGCTCGGCCGATTATGTCGATCTCATCCTCCGCGGCACCAAGGCCGGCGACCTGCCGGTTCAATCGCCGCGCAAATACGAGCTGCTGATCAACCGCACCGTCGCCAGCGCGCTCGGATTGAAGATTCCCTACACGCTGCTGGCGCGCGCCGACGAGATTCGCGAGTGAATGAACATGTCGACCAGGGACCTTTGCGGACGCCTCCCGGACGGCTGTTCCGCAAATACCTCTACTCGATCGTCGCGCTTGCCTTTGCCGCGCTCGCCATCAACACCAGCTTCGACGTCTGGTTCTCCTATCACGAGCAGAAGCAGCTGCTCGCGGCAACCCAGCGCGAGCAGGCTGCGAGCGCGGCAATCCAGATCGGCCAGTTCATCAGCCAGATCGAGACCCAGGTCAGATGGCTGTCGCACCTGCCCCCGGAGCTTTCGACCAATGAAGACGTGCGTCTGAATGCCATCAGGCTGCTGCGCCTCTCGCCCGCGATTGCGGAATTGACCGAGCTCGATTCGAGCGGCCGCGAACAGGTGCGCGTGTCGCGCCGCATCGCGGACCGGATTGGCAGCAACATCGACCAGTCCTCCTCTGCCGCCTTCCGCGGCGCCAATGAAGGCCGGGCCTATTACGGGCCGGTCTATTTCTTCGGCGACACCGAGCCCTTCATGACGCTCGCCACGCGCGGCAGCGGCGGCTCACCCAACGTGGTCATCGCCGAGGTCAATCTGCGCTTCATTTGGGACCTCGTCGCCGGGATCAGGGTGGGCAACACCGGCAAGGCCTATGTCGTCGATCGGCTGGGTGTGCTGATCGCGCATCCCGATCTGTGGCCGGCGCTTCGCCGCAGCGATCTCTCCAGCCATCCTGACGTGCGCGCCGGGCTCGACGGCGTCGGGCCACCCTCGGGCGGGCTGATCAAGGAGGATTTTGCCGGTCAGCGCGTGCTTTCGACCTATGCGACGGTCCCTTCGCTCGGCTGGCTGGTGTTCGTCGAACTCCCGCTCAGCGAAGCCTACGCGCCGATCTACGCCTCGGTCGGACGGTCGACGTTCCTGCTGATCGTCCTGCTGGCCTCCGCCGCCCTGGTGTCGCTCTGGCTCAGCCGGCGCATGGCGGTGCCGATCCAGATGCTGACCCAGGGGGCACGGCGGATCGGCAGCGGCGATCTCGGACAGCGGCTCGCCATCAAGACCGGCGACGAGCTCGAGGCGCTGGGCGACCAGTTCAACCGCATGGCCGCGCATTTGCGCGAATCCTACGCCACGCTCGAGCACAAGGTGATCGAACGCACCTCCGAGCTCGAGAAAGCGCGCGATCACGCGCTGGCCGAGCACGACGCGGCCGAGCGGGCGCGCAGCATCGCGGTTGCGGCCAACGAAACCAAATCGCGCTTCCTCGCCGTTGTCAGCCACGAGCTGCGCACGCCGCTCAACGGGGTCATGGGCGTGCTGCAGCTGCTCGACGACGGCAGGCTCAGCGAGGTTCAGCGCCGCCACCTCGCGACCGCGGCCGCGTCGGGCGAAACACTGATCGCGCTGGTGGACGCCATTCTGGAATATGCCCGCCTGGAGGCCAGCACCGAGGCCCTGGAGACGCGCGACTTCCGCCTCGACCAGCTGATCGAGACGGCGGCTGATCTGATGCGTCCGCAGGCATTCGGCAAGGGCCTCTTCTTCGACCTCGCCTGCGATCCATCAATCAGCACGTCAGTCCACGGCGATCCCGTGCGTCTCAACCGAATCCTGCTCAATCTGATCGGCAACGCCATCAAGTTCACCCCGAGAGGCGGGGTATCCGTGCATGCGACGATCGAGCGGCGTGACGACCATGCGCTGCTGCGCGCCGTCGTTCGTGACACCGGCATCGGCATTGCGCCCGACATGCACGAACGGATTTTCGAGGACTTCGTGCAGGCCGACGACAGCATCGCACGGCGGTTCGGCGGGACCGGCCTCGGGCTCGCCATCGCCCGCCGACTGACCCGGCTGATGCGCGGCGATCTGACGGTGGAGAGCACGCCGGGTCACGGCAGCGTGTTTACGCTTGTCGTCCCGCTCGGCAAGGCCGCCAGCGGCATTGCGCAAGGCACGCTGCCGCCGCAATCGCGACCGCTCCGCGTGCTGCTGGTCGACGACGACCCCATCAATTGCGAGGTCGGCGAAGCGATTTTGATCAGGCTCGGCCACCGCGCCGCGATCGCAAGCAGTGGCACGGCCGCAGTCGCACTCGCCGGAGGCCAGCCGTTCGACGTCGTCCTGATGGACCTGCACATGCCCGACATGGACGGCGTGGAGACGGCCACGCGCATCCGGCAGCTCCCCTTGCGGCCGATGCCGCGGATCATCGTCGTGACCGCCGACGCCTCGCGCAGCACCCGCGAGCGGCTCGCAAGCGCCGGGATCAGCAAGGTCGTCAGCAAGCCGATCCTGATCGGCGCGCTCCGCGAAGCGATCGAGGACGAGCCCGCGCGCGGCGCGACCGGCGCGCCGCTCGCATCAGGCGCCTTGATCGACCGGCACTTTCTCGAGGACCAGAAGGAGCTGCTCGGCAGCAGCCAGATCGCAAAGCTGCATCATCTGCTGAGAGAGACCAGCGAAAAGCTGATCGCCGACATCACCGCGGCGGTCGCGTCCGGCGATGCCAGGCAGCTGGCCCGATCCGCGCACCAGCTCGGCAGCGCCGCAAGCGCGCTCGGCCTTATCAGCCTGTTCGAGCACTGCCGCGAGATCGAGGAGGCAGCGCCCTTGATGTCACCAGAGGCGTGCCGGGATGCGGCGCGCGAGCTCGCCGCCCTTCGCGACGCGTCGATCAGCGCGCTGGACAATATGCTCACGCCCCAAACCGCTCCACCAGAAAATCAATGAACAGCCGCACCTTCACCGACAGATGCCGCGTCGGCGGATAGACCGCATAGAGCGCGAGCGGCGGCGCGGAATAGTCTGTTAGCACCGTTCGCAGCTCGCCCTTCCGCAGCGCCTCCGCGGCGATGAACTCGGGCAGCAGCGCGAGGCCCCTGCCCTTGATCGCGGCGTCGCGCAGCACCTCGGCGTTGTTGACGCAGAGCGACCAGTCCGGCTGGATCCAGTGGTCGCCATCGGCGCCTGACAGCTTCCATTGATTGCCGGTCAGCAGGAAGCCGTAGGTGAGCGAGGCATGCGCGCGCAGGTCCTGCGGATGTTTTGGCGTGCCGTGTTGCGCGAGATATTCAGGCGAAGCGCAGATCATGCGCGGCACCGGCATGATCTTTCGCGCGATCAGGCTCGACGATTCCAGGTCGGCGATCCGCAGTGTCACGTCAAAGCCGTCCTGGACGGGATCGAGCAGATCGTCGCTGAGCACGATCTGGAGCTGAAGCTCCGGGAACGCTTGCATGAAATCCGCGAGCACAGGCCCGAGCCGCATCGTTCCGAACGACATCGGCGCGTTGACGCGGAGCAGGCCCCGTGGCGCCGACTGGGCCTGCGTCACCGCCTGGTCGGCCGCTTCGATCTCGGAGAGGATGACGACGGCGCGCTCGAAATAGCGCTGGCCGTTCTCGGTCGGGCTGGCGTGCCGCGTGGTTCGGTTCAGGAGTTGGACGCCGAGGCTCTCCTCGAGGTCGGCGATGTATTTGCTGATCGCCGAGCGCGACAGCCGCAGCTGCCGGCCCGCCTCGGCAAAGCTGCCGCTTTCGACCACCTTCACGAAGGCGCGGAGGCTGGCGACCTTATCCAAGGGCCCGCCATTGTTTCCAAATCGTAGACATAGCCGTCATATTTGCATGGATTGTCTCCAATCCAAAGCGGAATGATATTTCCGCCCAGAGCAAGAGTGCTCCCTACTAGAGGAGGACGACAATGTCTGGACTGCACCACGTCACCGCGATTGCCGGCGACCCCATCCGCAATTTCGGCTTTTACACCCGGGATCTTGGCCTGCGCTTCGTCAAGAAGACGGTAAATTTCGACGACCCCGGCACCTATCATTTCTACTATGGCGACGAGACCGGCCGCCCCGGCACCATCCTGACCTTCTTCCCCTGGGCCGGCGTGTCGCAGGGCCGCCGCGGCGTCGGGGAGACCCATCAGACCGCCTTCCGCGTGCCGCAGCGCTCGCTCGGCTACTGGACGCAGCGCTTCATCGAGAAGGGCATCGCCTATGAGGCGCTGGAAAAGCGCTTTGGCGAATCCGTGCTGCCGTTCACCGATCCTGACGGCATGGCGCTTGCCCTGGTCGGCGTCCCCGGCGCCGAGAACGAGCCCGGCTGGAGCAATGGCGACGTGCCGGCCGAACACGCGATCCGCGGCTTCCACGGCGTGACCCTGCTGCTCGACAGCGCGGCGAAGACGGCTGCGGTGCTCACCGACGTGTTCGGCTTCAAGGAAACGGGGCGCGAAGGCTCGGTGATCCGCTTCAAGGCGCCTGGCGATGCCGAGGGCAGCGTCGTCGACATCTATGAGGCCAAGGGCTTTCTGCGCGGCCATCAGGGCGGCGGCTCGGTCCACCACATCGCCTTTCGCGCGGCAGATGATGCCGAGCAGGGCAGGATGGCGCAAAAGCTCGTGAGCAATCACGGCCTGCATCCGACCGAGCAGCGCGATCGCAACTACTTCCGCTCGATCTATTTCCGCGAGCCCGGCGGCGTGCTGTTCGAGATCGCAACCGATATCCCGGGCTTCGCCGTGGACGAGCCGGTGGCGAGCCTCGGACGCGACCTGAAGCTGCCTAGCTTCCTCGAACGGCATCGCAAGCAGATCGAGGGCGTGCTGCCCAGCCTGGAAGCGACCGCATCATGACCGAGTTCATCCATCGCTTCGAGCCCGCGGCCAGCGCGCACCTCCCACCCCTGCTGCTGCTGCACGGCACCGGCGGCGACGAGAACGACCTGCTCGGGCTCGGCCAGATGATCTCGCCAGGCTCGGCCCTGCTCTCGCCGCGCGGCCGCGTGCTCGAGCACGGCATGCCGCGCTTCTTCCGCCGCCTTGCCGAAGGCGTGTTCGACGAGGACGATGTGCGTCGTCGCGCGCTCGAGCTCGGTGATTTCGTCGCGAAGGCGCGGAAGCAGTATGGCATCGCCGCGCCCGTCGCGGTCGGCTTCTCCAACGGCGCCAACATCGCCGCCGCGCTGTTGCTGCTGAAGCCGGACGTGCTGGCAGGCGCAGTGCTGCTGCGCGCGATGGTGCCGCTGTCGGATCCGCCTGAAGCCGAGCTCAACGGCAAGCCGGTGCTACTGCTATCGGGTCAGGCTGACCCGATCGTACCGTCGAGCAATTCGGTCAGGCTTGCGGCACTGCTGTCGGACGCAGGCGCGCGTGTCGACCACAAGGTTTTGCCGGCGGGCCATCAACTGTCGCAAGCCGACGTGACCCTCGCCCGCAACTGGGTCGGCAGCCTCGAGGCGAAGGTGGCATAAACGAAACAAGCGGCGCATCGCCTTCGGACGCTGCGCCGCTTCACCTCTCGTCGCGAACGAAGCGCAGGCGTCGGTTGGCATCGGCGCGGCCGCCATAGAGCCGGAAATCGACAAAATCGACAGCGCCAAGGTCAGGCTGCGCTTAAAGGAAAGCGCTCAACCTTGCGGCCCTGGCGCAATTCGATTTCAGCGCCTCGGCAGAGCGGATAGTCCGTCAGAACCGGGCGGATCGCCTCAAAGAGTGCGCGGGCGTTTGCGCCATAAAGGAACAGCTGCACATTTTCCGGACCGTGCTCGTGACCGTCGAGCTCGCCCGCATCGGTCTCGTCGAGCCGGCGTTCGAGCCTGATCTCAAGGGTGTGCAGATCGCATTGTGCATAGACCTCGGCGGGAAGGCCGATGCCGTCCAGCGTGACGAGCACGGTGCCGTTGGTCTTGCGCTTGGCCGGTTTCGGGGCCGCGCGCGGCGTCGGCGGCGCCTTGGTCTGGAGCAAGGCAGCGGCGCGTGCGCGCAGCGCGTCGGCCTCGGCGGCGCGGTCCAAGGCCGCGAGCGCGTCGGCCTCGTTGCTCAGCTTTTCGGCAAGCTTCTCTCTGTTGACGTTTGGAAGCGCCTCCATGACGGCGCGGGCGCGGCCGAACCATTCCAGCGCGGCCTCCTTCTCGCCCCCATCGCGGCGGATTTCACCCTGGGTGCCAAGGGCGTGGGCGAGAAACTCGCCGCCGACCGGGGTCAGGATGTCGACCGCGCGGTCGGCCTCAGTCCGGGCGCGCAGGAAATCGCGTTGGCGGCGATAGACGTTGGCGATGTTGTTGTGCAGGTTGCCCCGCTGCGTCGTCGTCGTTTGCGGGTCGCACTCGCGCGCCTCGCGCACTTTTTCATACCATGCGAGCGCCTCTTCGAGCCGGTTCGCCCGGCTCGCCAGCACGCCGAGGTTGAGCCATGCGGTCGCGGCCTGGTTGCTGTGATCTTTCGCAGCGAAGATGTCGGCGGCCTCGCGGAACGCCTGCGATGCGTCGTCTGGGTGGGACCTGATTGTGGCGTTGCCGAGATCGAGCAAAGCGTGAGCGAGCAGCAGGTCCGGGCCCGAGCCGCGGATCAGGTCAATCGCCTCGCGCAGCACGACCGCCGCGTCGGCCGAGAAGCCGAGACGCACGAGGCAGCGACCGGCGCGCCAAAGCCGACCCCGCACCGCCACGGGATCGCGACGGGTCAGAGTGACGGCTTGCTGGCAATAAGGCAGGGCTCGGCGATGTTCGTTACGGTCCATGAGCGCGTCTGCGATCACATCGACGCTCGCCAGCGTCCGGCTCGGTTCGCCGAGGCTCTTGAGGACCGCCATGGCCTTGGCGGCGCGCTTTCCCATCGCCCCGGTTTGGCCGCACGCGGCGTGGCATGTTGCCGCCGCAAAATGCGCAGCGGCTTTCATTTCGCGGGCGTTGGCATCGTCGCGCGCATCGAGCTGGGTCAGGATGGCGTCGAAGACGTCGATCATCTTCGGATTGCCGGTGCGCGCTTCGCGGAGACCCAACTCCAGCGCGGCTGCGCAATCGTCGAACATGGCATCCAAGCCCATTCCGCGCGTGCTCCTGTTCCCGGGATGGATAAGCTAGGCAACACGAGTTAGTAAGAGTTTAGCGGCTTGGCGCGAATGAGGTTAATGCGGCTCCCTGTGACGTCGGCTCAGGGTCACTTCAAGTCATCGTCCGGGGGGTATAGATAGGACTATTGTCCACCCGGAGAACAGCAAGTGGGCCGAATAGCAAGCTTGGTATGGATCGTCACGACTTTCATTGCGGTTGCCACTCCACTCCGGGCTCTGGCAACACCAGAAACGTCTGCATGCGGATACCTCGCTGGTTTGCTCGACAAGGCATCGCCATCAGGGCCGTTGTTCCTGCCCAGCTATCCGACCGTTGAATCGGGGCCTCTCCATGGCGCCGCCTACCTCTATGACAATGCGGTAGCCGCCATCGCCTTGGTCGGTTGCGGCGAGCGAGACAAGGCGTCTCGAATTGGCTCGGCGATTCTTTGGGCCATCGACAACGACCGCACCTGGCATGATGGGCGGCTCCGGAACGCATACGCCGCGGGTGTGGTGGCCAGTGGCCCCGCCAAACTTCCGGGTTGGTGGGACAACACGCAGAACAAGTGGTTGGAAGATCGCTATCAGGTGGGCAGCGATATCGGCAACATGGCATGGGCCATGTTGGCGTTGCTGTCGATTGACGATGTGAACACCGGCTCTCGGTTCCGCGATGGTGCGGCACGGCTTGGCGGCTGGGTCGCGCAATGGGCCGACGCGCGAGGCACCGGCGGCTTTACGGGCGGTACGTTTGGTCACGAGCCGACGCCCGAGTTGCGGACATGGAAATCGACCGAGCACAATACCGACCTCGCCGCCGCGTTTGGCCTTCTTGCAACCCGCACCGGCGATTTGCGCTGGCGTGATATGGCAACATCTGCTGAGCGCTTTGTCGATACGATGTGGGATCCGGCATGCGCCTGTTTCGCCGCAGGCACCGCCGAAGACGGCGTCGCGCGCAATCCGATGTTGGCCCTTGATGCTCAGGTCTGGCCGTTAACGGCGCTATCAGGAGCGGCCACGAAATTTGCATCGGCCATTACGACCGCCGAACGGCGAATGAGTGTCGACAAGGGCTTTTCCTACGGTGAGGACCGAGACGGTGTGTGGACCGAAGGGACCAGCCAAATGGCTCTCTTGCTGAAATTGCTCGGCAGGACTGCGGAGGCAAAATCGTTGGTCGCAGTCATCGAATCCCAGAGGTCGCCGGATGGCGGGTTCTACGCCACTGATGTCCGCGCACTACCGACAGGGTTCATGCTGGATACCGATCCGGCCAAGCCACGACTCTATTTCCGATTGCCTCATCTTGGCGCAGCTTCGTGGGCTGCCCTGGCGGAACGTGGATTCAATCCCTTTACGGCGACATCTGGACTTCCGTAGTTCAGACCGCGGCGCTTGTCGTCTCGGCCTTTGATTGGTTTTACGCCATTGCTCCACAAAAAAGGCCTCGCAGCGCGAGGCCTTTGTCTTGCCGACTCCGCAGGGCCTATCGCCGTGCACCCGCGCCGTACAGTTCGCGCTCCCGGCCGATGTCCTCCGGAGACAACGGCGGGCTTGCGGCATCGAAATCGCTCCAGCCGGCCTTCCGCCACGCGGAACTGCGCTCCTGAAGGTTGACGGACCTCTCATGGAGAAGGGCGTCGAGACGGACGCGGTCGTTGTCGGGCACCTTCGCTGTGACGAGCGTGCCACCACGGCGAACGCCTTCCGCATAGCGCGAAGCGTCTTCCTTCGAGACGCCCGCTTGGGTGAGTGCACCGACGATACCGCCTGTGGCGGCGCCAGCGGCCGCGCCGGCAGCGGTAGAGGCGAGCCATCCAGCAGCAACGACCGGCCCCAGACCCGGAATGGCCAATAGACCCAGGCCAGCAAGAAGGCCCGCCGCGCCGCCGATGCCGGCGCCGATACCGGCACCCGTGCCCGCCCCTTCGGCGCGATCGTCGACGCCGTCGCGGTCACGGTCGACTTTGCCGCGCTGTGCACCGAACCAATTGTCGGAATTGTTGGCGACGATGCTGATGTCGGAGTGCGGCACGCCGGCGCTCTCGAGCCGGGTGACGGCCCGCTCGGCATCGGAATAATTATCGTAGAGACGAGAGATGGTGGTGGTCATGCTATCTGCTCCTTATTTCGTGGGATTGACGTTGCCCTGGAAGTCGACGCTGACGTCGGTCTTGGTGCCGCCCTTGTCGGCCTTGCCGCGCCAGACGCCTTGGTCGTCCTTCTGCAGGGAGGAGACGTTGGAATATCCCGCGTCCTCGATCCGTGATTTCGCCTGGCCCTCGGTGAAGCTGTTGCGGCCCGCGACCGGCGCATTCGAATTGTTCTTATCGGAGCTGTTGACGGCGTTGTTGCCCGGCCCGCTCTGCGCCGGCTGCGACTGGGCGCCCACGGGCGCCGACGCCAGCAGCAACAAGGTTGCGGCCAGCAAAGTTGTACGTGACATGTTTTTGTCTCCTGCAAGTGATTGTGCCGGCGACAACACATGAGATTCGAATTGGTTGCTAATGCGCGGAGACGCGGAGTGCCGCAGTATGCTGCCGCTTTAGGTCAGCTTGAACTGATCTGGAACTTGTTGGCGAAAACCAATGGCCGCGTTCCGCCCGGTGTCGCCGATGATCGATGCGATGGCGCCGACGTTGTCGACCGCCTTGCGCGTCGCCGACTGAACCTCGGCGATTCGCCTTGGCCGCCTGAGCGGACCTTCGAACATGTGTTCACTTTTGGACAGTGCACGCTCTCGGCCATCTCGGTGTGAATGCGTTCACAGACCTCGCGAGGCGGCGGATGTATGTTGCTCAGGCACATCTGGGGGTTGCCGCATTGGCGGAGCTCCGCTCGGGCTGAGTGGGAGCGACTTATGTCCTCCCTTCGTCCCGCACAATGGCTCCGCGCACGCGGAGAGCTGCGCCTTCGGAAACAGGAGTGAACGCTCGATGCAAAGCAAATACCCTTGTTTCGTCCTCGGGATGCTCAGCCTGATGCTCGCGTGGCTGTCGCCCAATGCGGCTTCGGCATTCGAAGATGTCAATATGGGGACAACAATCACGGTCGAGGGCGGGCATATCGTGGCGCACTGGGGAACAACAGGCTTCGATCACTTCAACATCCGCTGGTCGGCGAACGGCGGGGGCGAAACGCAAGTCGAGCGCGATGGTGACAAGACCTTTGTTTACCTCACCCCTTACCAGCCTGGCGTCGTCTATTCGGTTTCCGTCCAAGGCTGCGACAATAACTTTGCCGGCAGCTCGACATGCACAAGCTGGGACGAAGCATCATGCGGCGACCCGCGCCATCCCTGCGCTGGCCCTATTCCCATGCCGATCAAAAGCGGCGGCGGACTCTGCCTCGACGTCGATGCGCCGAACCAGCACGTGAACGGTGGGCGCGTGCAGGTGTGGACTTGCAACGGCTCGGACCAGCAACTGTGGACGATCGATGGCGGGCGTATCGTCAGCCTTGCTGGAAAGTGCCTCGATGCAGATCTGGCGGAAATCCACAATAACGGCGGCAGAATACAGGTTTGGGATTGCAATCATAGCGCGCAGCAGAACTGGCGGCAGGAAGGGCCGGAACTGCGCAATGGCGGCGGCAAGTGTCTCGACGTCAATGCATCGATGCTGCATCGGGACGGCGGCATCGTGCAGCTTTGGGACTGCAACCACACAATCCAGCAAAGCTGGAGCCAACCGGCGTTGCTGTAGAGCCCTGTCCGCGCCCCGGGCCGATCAGAGCAAGTCTGCTTCAGTCAAAAGGCCAAGAGCAGGGCAACCGCATATGAGAGCGGCTTCCCTGCGGCACATCGTTCGAGACGCCCGCCGTTGGCGGGCCCTCAGGATGAGGGCGGAGTGTGTGGCAGCAGTATCAGCGGGCGCTGAAGCCATTTAGCCTCATCCTGAGGAGACCGCTGGAAGCGGTCGTCTCGAAGGACCGGGCGCGCACAGGTCGCTCAACAGCCAGATGAGATCGCTCTGCCTCCGAAGATGTTCGCAGACGCCGCTCGAACCGGACTCCAACGCCCGCCTACGCCGCCACGTTCGACAGGAAGCGATCCACCGACGAACGCAGCTGCGTGGCCTGGCTGGAGAGGTCCTGCGCCGTGGCAAGAACAACCTCGGCGGTGCGATTGGCGTTGTCGGTCGCCTCGGCCGTGCCGGCGATGCTGCGCGCGACCTGCACCGTGCCGGAGGCGGCCTGCCCGATATTCCGGGAGATCTCGCCGGCCGCCGCGTTTTGCTGGCTGACCGCGGCCGCGATCCGCCCTGTAAAGCCGTCGATATCGCCGATGATCGACGCGATGGCGCCGACATTGTCGACCGCCTGGCGCGTCGCCGACTGCACCTCGGCGATCTGGCTCGAAATCTCCTCGGTCGCCTTGGCCGTCTGCGTCGCCAGCGCCTTCACTTCCGAGGCAACCACTGCAAAGCCCCTGCCCGCTTCGCCAGCGCGCGCCGCTTCGATCGTGGCATTGAGCGCGAGCAGGTTGGTCTGGCCGGCAATGGTCCTGATGAAGCCGACCACCTCGTCGATCTGCTGGGCGGCACTGGCGAGCCTGCCGATGGTCTGGTTGGCCGCCTCCGCCATACCGGATGCGCGCTGTACGATGGCGGTCGCATCGGCCAGTTGCGACGTGATCGCCTGGACGGACTGGCCGAGCTGGCTTGCGGCTGATGCCACGGTCTGGACGTTCGCCGACGTCTCCTTCGCCGTCGAGGCCGCCTCGTTCGATTGCGAGCCCGCATTGCGTGCGGCGGAGGCGAGGCCCTGTGCCGTGTCCGTCAGCTCGCCGGTCATGCGCGCGGTGTTGCTCATGACCTCGCTGAAGGCGGACCGGAAGGCATCGATCTCGGCTTCCAGGCGCTGGCGGTGAACGGCCTGCTCTGCACTGCTCTGGTCCTTGGCCGCGATCAGCGCGTGATCGTCATCGGCGCGGGTCTTCAGGCTCGCCTGCATGAGCGCGAGCGACTTCAACAGGCGACCGAGCTCATCGCTGCGACGCACCGCGATGTCGTCGGTGAAATTACCGGCGGCGACGCGTTCGGCAACCCGCACCGCCGCGGAGATCGGCCGGCTCATCGAGTACGAGAATGCAAGCGCGATCAGCAGCCCGATCGCGACAGTTCCGACTGCGACCGTCAGCATCGTGGTGCGGGCCGCCTCCACATCCTTCTCTGCCGCCATGCGATATTCATATCCGTACGCCGCAACGAGCTCGACGAGATCGTCGATCGACGCCATCAGCCGGTCGCCTTGCTGGGCGAGCAGGAAGCTGGTCGGGATCTCCGTCGCGCCACCGGGCGACGGCTTCAGGATCCTGAGCGCGGCGGTCGACCACTCCTTGAGCTCTTTTTCGGCCTTCTCGCGCGCGGTCGCAACGCTCGGCGTTGCGGCACGCTCACGCACCACCTTCAGGTCCTCGGCACTGTCGTGGATCAGCGACTCGAACTTTGCGACGATTTCGCTGGAGCTGCCGGCGACAAGGGCGCGCTGGAGCAGCAGGCGCGCCTCGTGCAGCGCCGCGTGAGCGGAGCGCGCGTGGTTGATCCCCATCAATGGACCGTCATAGAGACGGACCACCAGGTCCCCGGAGTTTCCGATGGCGCGAATGCCGTAGAAGGCGATGCCGCAGGCCAGGAGAAGCACGACACTGAAGGCACCGAAAATCTTGTAGCGTATGGACATCGTCAAATCTCCGGCGCTTCGATTAGAGCATTTTCGCGCGAAGTGGGTCGCGGTTTGCGCGAAGATGAAATCCTAGTCTGTCACCTTGACCATCATCTTCATGCGCGGATGAATGGCGCAGATCACCTGCACATCGCCCGGCTCCTTGAAGGACACGTCCGTCGAGGTGCCCGGCGCCTGCGATCCCAGATTGAACTCGTTGCCCTTGCTGGCAGACATGATGTTGTGCGGCACCGTGTCGTCATTCAGGAAAGTGACGGCCGCACCCTTCTTGATCGTGATGCTCTCGGCGGAGAAGGCGCGGCCTTGCTGATGGACGATTTCGGTCGCGGCATAGGCGCCGACCGAAAAGCCGGCAACGATGACGCAGGTGAAGAGAGCGATGGTGCGCATGTGAGGAACCTTCGTGGGTTAGCGTGGGAGAACCGGCACGGCGGTCGGGCCGAGCTCGCTGGTCAAGGTCTTGAGGAATGCGACGAGGTCGGCCTTGTCCTGCGCGGACAGGTCGAGCGGACGCATGAGATCGGACCGGCTGGGCCGATCGACGCCGGCATGGTCGTAATGGTCGATGACCGCTTCCAGCGTGGGGAGCGAGCCGTCATGCATATAGGGGCTGCGACGGGTGATCTCGCGCAGGCCCGGCGTCTTGAACGCGTGCTGCATCTTGATGACGCCAGGCAGGTATTCACCGCGACCGATATCCTTGCTCGGCAGGCCGATGTCCTGAAAGCCCTCGTTGGTGAAGTTCCAACCCTCGTGGCAGGCCGCGCATTGCGCCTTGCCGTTGAATACGACGAAGCCGCGCTTGGCTTCCTCGGAGATCGCCTTCTCGTTGCCGTCGATCCAGGCGTCGAACGGTGCCCGTTCCGAAACGACCGTACGCTCATAGGTCGCGATGGCCTGCGCCAGCGTCTTCGGCTTCATGCCCTCGCCCGGAAAGGCTGCGTCGAACATGGGCTTGTATTCGGGAATCGTTGCGAGCCGCGTCATGAGCTGGTCGAGCTTCATGTTCATCTCGCCGGGCGACTGGATCGGGCCGAGCGCCTGGTCTTCAAGCGTCGGCAGACGGCCATCCCACATGTAGATCGCGCTCCAGGCCGCGTTGACAACCGTCGGCGAACGACGGCCGAGCTTGGCCATGCCGTGACCGACACCGACCGCAAGCCCGTCACCCCAGCCGAAACCCGGGCTATGGCAGCTCGCGCAGGACTGCGCTGACGTTACCGAGAGACGCGTGTCGAAATAGAGCTTCTTGCCGAGAGCCGCCTTCTCAGGCGTGAACGGATTGTCCTTGGGGAACGGGATCGTCGCCGGCCTGCGATACAGCGCCTTGAGCGCATCGACACCGCCAGGTCCATTTTGCGTGATCTCGACCTTCCGGCTTTCGCCGACCACGGCGGCGCCAAAACCGATCGTCGCGGAACCGAGAACGCCGAGTGCGGCGGATGCGATCGTCGCAACGAGCAGTCGCGAGCGATGAGAGCCCTGCGTCGGCATGCGAATGTTTCCCCCAGCCGGATGTCATTTGCGACACCGAAAAAATTTTATGCAACGCACGATGAGTACGTGATGAAAATAGCGGCAAATCGTTAAGCAGATCGTACTGAGCAACTTGTTCCGCTATCGATTTTCGAAATTTCAGCAATCGTGAAGTGCGGGAAGAATCGGCAATCAACGAAGAGTTGCGGCGCCACCAACAAATGTTAGTGGCGAGCTGAACGCGACCAACATTTGTTGAGTCGATCCGCAGTTCTGAATTTCCGATTATCGCATTATGCTGGTGTTTTGCCCGACGGAGCAAGCGATTTCGTCAAGTCAGAAATTTTTGCCAGGCCGTTCAAGCCCATCGCTACGGTGCATGGGGTTGTTTTCAGATCATGGTTTGGGGAGGCCAAACGAAAGCCTCTTCCCGGTGGGGAAGAGGCCTTTGCAGACGGCGACAGTTTCGACTGATGACGCGGTCCCTACTCCCAGGACCAGGCCGAGAAGTCGTTCTCGAACTGCGGAACTTCCTTCCAGACGCCTTTCAGCTTCTTGTTGATGACCGTCGGCCATTGCGGCTGGAACAGGAAGCCGGCCACGGCGTCGGTCGCCAGCATCTTCTGGGCATCGCCCAGCAGCTTGGCGCGGCCGGCTTCGTCAGGCGTCGAGACGATCTGCTTGTAGAGCGCGTTGAAGGCTTCGTTGTTGTAGCCGAGATAGTAGTCCGGCTCGGTGAGCTTGACGAGGTCGAACGGCTCGACATGGCTGACGATGGTGAGGTCGTAATTGTGCGGACCGTTGGGTGCGAACACCTGCGACAGCCACTGCGCCCATTCGACGTTCTCGATCTTGGCGGTGATGCCGACCTTGGCGAGCTGGGCCGCCAGGATCTCGCCGCCCTGCCGCGCGTAAGGCGGCGGCGGCAGCTTCAGACTGATCTCGAGCGGCGTGGTGACGCCGGCCTCGGCCAGCAGCTTCTTGGCCTTCTCGGGGTCGTAGGGGTTGATGCCTGTCGTGTCGACATAGCCGAGCGAACCCGGCGTGTAGAAGCTGCCGATCGGCGTACCGAAACCTTCGACGGCGCCGTCGATCAATGCCTTGCGGTCGATGGCGGCGAGGATGGCCCGGCGCACCCTGACATCGTCGAGCGGCTTCTTCTTTTCGTTGATGGCGACAATGGTCTTGGCCTTGGAGCCGCCGACCAGCACGGTGAAGCGCGGGTCGTTCTTGAACTGCGCGACGCCGCGGGTGGTGACGCGCGGAAACGCATCGACGTCGCCGGACAGCAGCGCCGCGATCTGCGCCGCGGGATCGCCGATGAAGCGGATCGTCACCTTGGACAGCTTGATCGCGGAGGCGTTGCGATAGTCGGGCCATTTATTCAGCGTGAGCGAGGAGCCCTTGACCCAGGCGCCCAGCTGATACGGCCCGGTGCCGACCGGCTGCGTCACGTTGGTCGGCGCGCTCTTCGGCTCGACGATGGAGCCGCTCGCCTGGCCCAGCAGGAACGGCAGGTTCGGCTCGGGATATTTCAGCGTGAGCACGATCGTGTCGGCGTCGGGCGCATCGACCTTCTCGAACGCCTGGAACAGGCTCTTGTCCTTGTTGGTGCTGTTCGCGGCCGCGTTGCGCTCGTAGGAGAATTTCACCGCGGCGGAATCGAAGGCTTCGCCGTTCTGGAATTTGACGCCCTTGCGCAGCTTGAACGTGTAGGTCTTCAGGTCAGGCGATGCGGTCCAGCTCTCGGCGAGCAGCGGCGAGACCGAGCCGTCCTCGTTGATCTTGGTCAGGGTCTCGTAGATGTTGTAGAGCGTGACCTCCGCGATCGCGGCGGCGGCCGCGTTGGTCGGGTCTAGCCCCGGCGGTTCCAGCGTCATGCCCATGACGACGCTGTCCTTCTTGCTCTGCGCCAGCACCGGCAGCGGCGCCGCGGCCAATGCGGCGGCAAAAGCGATGATCGTTAGCTTCTTCAACATGCCCAACTCCCCGGCCTTCTTCTGTCCTTCCGAGACTACGCCAATTCCGCAGCCGACACTAACCTTCCCGGGCGGCCTGCGGCAATGCCATCACGGCCTCCGCCTTGTGGCAGGCGGCGAGATGTCCCTCGCCCACCCTGCGTAGCAAGGGCGGAACCTCGCGGCAATGCTGGTCGGCGAGCGGACAGCGCGCCGCGTAGGGGCATCCGGTCGCCGCCGCCGATTGCGATGCGATCGCCTGGGCCCCGCGCCGGCGCCGGCCGCCCCCGGCCCGCGCCCGCGGCACGGCGTCCAGCAGCGCCCGCGTGTAGGGATGGGCGCAGCGCTCGAACAGATCTTCGGGGCGCCCCTGCTCGACCACCCGACCGAGATACATCACCGCGACCTCGTCGCAGAGATAATCGACGACCGCGAGGTCGTGGCTGATCAGGATGTAGCTGAGGCCGAACTGCTCCTGCAGGTCCTGCATCAGGTTGAGGACCTGGGCCTGCACCGAGACGTCGAGCGCGGAGACCGGCTCGTCCGCAACGATCAGCTTTGGCTGGGTGATCAGCGCACGCGCAATCGCGATGCGCTGGCGCTGACCGCCGGAGAATTCGTGCGGATATTTGTCCATGTCCGCTTCGCGCAATCCGACCTGCTTCAGCACCGTCGCGACGCGGGCACGGAAGGCGGTCCGGTCGGCATCGTCAAGCACGGTGAGCGGCTCGGCGACGATGCGGGCAATGGTTTGGCGTGGGTCGAGCGAACCGTACGGGTCCTGAAATACCATCTGGAAATCGCGCCGCGCACGGCGCAGCTCATCAGGAGAGATGCGGTTGAGATCGCGGCCGAGCAGCCTGACCTGCCCTGCCGCCGGCCGCTCCAGCGCCATCACGACGCGCGCAAACGTGGATTTGCCCGAGCCGGATTCGCCGACGATGCCGAGGCTTTTGCCGCCCTGGACCTGCAGGCTGACGCCGTTGAGCGCGCGCACCTCGCCGGGCGGACGGAACAGGCTTTCGCGCGGCAGCGTGTAACGCTGCTCGAGATCCTTGACGTCGAGAAGCGGCGCTGCGGTCATGCGGACAGCGCCCCGACATTCGCGGCCATCGAAACGTCGGTTCTGATGCAGCGGACATTGTGGCCGGCCCCGACCTCCACCATCGGCGGCAGCGCAGAGCGACATCGTTCGATCACCAGCGGACATCGATCGGCAAAAGTGCAGCCGGAGGGCAGATCGGCGAGCTCCGGCACCGTGCCCGAGATCGTCGTCAGCCGCGTCCCCTTACGCGCGCCGAGTTTTGGGCGGGCGCGGAACAGGCCCTGCGTATAGGGATGCCCCATCCGGCGGAACACCTCGTCGGTCGGCCCGCTCTCGACGACCGTGCCGCCATACATCACCATCATGCGCTGCACGTTCTCGGCGATGACGCCGAGATCGTGCGAGATCAGGATCATCGACATGCCGCGCTCCTCGACAAGATCGGCGATGAGGTCGAGGATCTGGCCCTGGATGGTGACGTCGAGCGCCGTGGTCGGCTCATCCGCGATCAACAGGTCCGGCTCGCAGGCGAGCGCCATCGCAATGGTGACGCGCTGGCGCTGGCCGCCGGAGAATTGGTGCGGATAGGCATCGATACGCTTGGCGGGATCGGGCAGCCCGACACGGTCGAGCAATGCGATCGCTTCCTTGCGCGCCTGTGCAGCGGAGTATCTCTTGTGGCGCTGCAGGGGTTCTGCGACCTGGTGCCCGATCGTGTGCATCGGGTTCAGCGCCGTCATCGGCTCCTGGAAGATCATGCTGATGCGATTGCCGCGCAGCTTGCAGTAGTCCGCGTCAGGCAGCCGCGCGAGCTCGGCACCATCAAGCTTGATGCTGCCGGTGACGACGGCACTATCAGGCAGCAATCCCATCAGCGACAGCGCCGTGACCGACTTGCCGCAACCGGATTCGCCGACGAGCCCGAGCGTCTCGCCGCGCTTCAACGCTAAACTGACGCCGCGCACGGCCTGCGCCGGGCCGCGGCTGGTGTTGAGGCGCACGCCGAGATTGTCGACCTCGATCAGGATTGCGGAATCAGCCATCGTCATCGCTCCCGCGCCAGACGGGGATCGAGCAGATCGCGCAAGCCGTCACCGAGCAAATTGAGGCCGAGCACCGCGATTGCGATCGCCGCGCCCGGATAGACCGCGAGCATCGGTGACTGGAACAGCATGGTCTGTGCATCGTTCAGCATGCGGCCCCAGGACGGCTGCGGCGGCTGCGTGCCGAGGCCAAGATAGGACAGCGCGGCTTCAGCGAGGATCGCCAGCGCGAACTGGATGGTGGCCTGCACGATCAGGATCGACAGGATGTTCGGCAGCACGTGCTCGATCGTGATACGGAACGCGCCTTTGCCCGAGGCACGCGCGGCCAGCACGAATTCTCGCGCCCAGATCGCATTGGCCGAGCCGCGTGTCAGCCGGGTCAAGGTCGGGATCTGGAAGATGCCGATCGCGATGATCGAGGTCACCATGCCCGGTCCTGCCACCGCGGCTAGCATGATCGCCGACAGCACGGCCGGAAAGGCAAAGGTGAAATCGGAGAAGCGCATGATGATCTCTTCGGTCCAGCCGCGCTTGGCCGAAGCGATCAGGCCGAGGCAGACGCCGAAGGAAAGACCGATGCTGACCGCGATAACGCCGACCAGGATGGTCGAGCGCGCGCCAGCGAGCAGCAGCGAGACGATGTCGCGGCCGAAGGAATCGGTGCCGAGCCAGTGCGCCGCCGACGGCGGCCGGAGTTTCGCGGCGATATCGATCTCGTACGGAGACCACGGCGTCCACACCAGCGAGAGCAGCGCCGAGGCGACCACCAGCAGGCTGAGCAGGCCACCCAGCACAAAACTGCGATGGCGGACAGCGCGGCCCCAGAATGTGCGCGCCGGCAAGGGGCGCCTTGCGACCGGCGCGTCAGCCGGCGTGGAAAGCTGCGCGCTCACAGGTCGTGCACCTTGATACGGGGATCGATGAAGGCATAGAGCACATCGACCACGAAATTGACGATGACCACCATGGCCGCCAGCAGCATCACGCAATTGCGCACCACGATGAGGTCGCGGTTGGCGATCGACTGGAAGATCAGCCGGCCGAGGCCGGGCAGATAGAACACGTTCTCAATCACGATGGTGCCGGCCAGCAGGTTGGCAAATTGCAGGCCCATCACCGTCATCACCGGGATCATGGCATTACGCAGCACGTGGCTCCACAGCACCTCGCGCTTGCCGAGCCCCTTCGCGCGCGCCGTGCGGACAAAATCTTCGCGCAGCACTTCGAGCACGGCTGACCGTGTCACGCGGGCGAGGATCGCGGCCTGCACGACAGCGAGCGAGATCGACGGCAGCAGCAACGATTTGACGCCCAGCCAGATGCCGTCATCCCAGCCGGCGAAGCCGCCTGCGGAAAGCCATTGCAGCCGCACCGCGAACAGCAGAACCAGGAGAATGGCAAACCAGAAGTTCGGCAACGCGATGCCCACTTGCGTCAGCGACATCACGCCGACGTCGCCGAGCTTGTTGTGGTTGGCCGCGGTGTAGATGCCGGCCGAGAGCGCCAGCACCACCGTGATCAGCATCGAGATAATCGCAAGCGGGATGGTCAGCACCAGCCGCTCTGCGATCAGGCTCGCAACTGGCGTGCCATAGACATAGGAATTGCCGAGATCGCCGACGACGAGCCCCTTGATCCATTGCAGGTAGCGGATCGCCAGCGGCTGGTCGAGCCCGAGCTTGATCGTGAGCGCGCGGACCGCGTCAGGCGAGGCGTCAGCCCCCATCAGCATCTGCGCGGCATTGCCCGGCAGCGCGTCCAGCACCAGGAAAATGATCACGGATGCGCCGACCAGCGTCGCCAGCAATGTCAGGACACGTCGGAGGACAAATACGCTCATGCGCGGTCGGGCTCAGGCCTCATCAGCGGCACGATCAACATGTCCGGACGCCGGACGCAAGCCCTTTGCTGGCCTATCCATGCCGTCGTTCCGGCCGGCGGGCGAGAAGATCGGACGAGGCCTCGAACAGCGCACTGACCCGCAGCAATTCCGCGTCAAGCCGGAAGCGGCCGACGAGTTGGAGCCCGATCGGCAGGCCGTCGCGGCCGAAGCCGCAGGGCAGACTGATCGCGGGGTGGCCGGTCATGTTGAACGGCATGGTCCAGGGGAACCAGTGCGGCCGGACGCTATCAAACTGCACCCCGTCGATTTCGATCTTGCCGAACAGGTCCTGGTCGATCGGCAGTGCGGTGCGGGTGATGGTCGGCATCGCCAGCAAATGCCCATGCGCAAGCAGGGATTGCACCCGACGGAACAACGCCGTGCGCGCGAACATCGCCTCCTGATAGTCGACGCCGCTGACATTGGTCGCGAGTGCAACCTGCTTGATGAAGGCGTCGCTAAGAACCTCGCGATGCTCGGCCACCAGCTTCGAGAAGCGGGAGCGCCAGACGGTGTGGTTGATGGCGCGCCAGATCGGCTCGACATCGTAGCCCTCGCCGGAGAACTCCTCGAGCTCGGCACCGAGGCTAGCGAGCCGGTCGAGGCTCGCCTTGAAGGCGGCGGCGACATCGGCCGACACGGGCCGGCCAGGCGGCGAAGCACAGAACAGGATTTTTTGCCCGCGCAGATCGCCGCGCGGCGCGGCGGTGCCGATGAAGTCAGGCACGGGCACACCGATCGACCAAGGATCGCAGGAATCCTCGCCCGCCATCGCCTGCATCATCAGCGCCGTGTCGGCGACCGTGCGCGTGGTCGGCGTGACATAGGTCTGGTTGCCGAATGCATCAAGCGCCTGGCTGTGCGCGATCACGCCGTTGCTCTGCTTCAAGCCAACGACTCCGTTGCAGGCGGCGGGAATTCGCGTCGAGCCGCCGCCATCGGTCGCGATCGCCAGCGGCGCGATGCCGCTCGCCACCGCCACGGCCGCGCCGCCGCTGGAGCCGCCGGAGGAGCGCTCCGCGCTCCAGGCGTTGCGGGTGCGGCCGAACAGCGGCGAGTCGGTCAGGCACTTGCTGCCGAATTCGGGCGTCGTCGTCTTGCCAATCAGGATCGCGCCTTCCGCGCGCAGCTTCCCGACCGCGACCGCATCTTCGGTCGGCACATTGTCCTTGTAGGGAACTGCGCCGAAGGTGGTCCTCACGCCCTTGGTGTTGACGATGTCCTTGACCGTCATGGGAAGCCCGTGCACCAGGCCAAGCCGCTCGCCGGCCATCACCTTGCGCTCGGCCTCGCGCGCCGCTGCCATCGCCTCATCGCCGCAGATCGTGATGAAGCAGTTCAGCTTGGGCTGAAGCGCTTCGGCGCGCGCGAGCGCAGCGCGGGTGATTTCGACGGGGGAAATCTGCTTGTTCGCAATCAGCGAACGCAATTCGGTTGCGGACAGCAGGCAGGGATCGCCGTTCATCGTCAAATCATGCTCCGAAGCGGGCCGCCGTTGGCCTCATGCATTGACATCGAGAATGACAGTTTTGTTAACTCGGCGTCCAATACGATTTTGGTGGTCAACCCATACGGTTTGGGTATGCCTATGGATCTTCGCCGTCTCCGCTATTTCGTCGCCGTGGCCGAGGCCCGCAGCGTAGGCAAGGCCGCCGAGCAGTTGCGGATGGCGCAGCCGCCGCTCTCTGTCCAGATCCGCAAGCTCGAGGCAGAGGTCGGCGCGCCGCTATTTCACCGCGGCACACGCGGCATGGACCTGACGGAGGCGGGCCAAGCCCTGCTGGCGCGCGCCGGCGAGGCCCTGGCGCTGGCGGCCGACGGCATCGAAGCCGCTCGCGCAGTCGCGGCTGGCAGGCGCGGGCGGCTCTCGGTCGGCTACATGTTCGTGCTGGCGAACGCCGTGCTGCCGCGGCTGATCCCGGAGCTGCGGCGATCCATTCCTGGCGTCGATCTCGACTTCGTCGACCTCAGCGCATCAACGCGCGAGGCGCGGCTGCTCGACCGCAGCGTCACGGTTGCGCTGTGCATGCCGGCGATCCACCATCCTGAAATCCAGGTGACGCGGATCGGCGCGCAACCCTTCATGCTGGCGATGGCGAACAGCTCGCCGCTGGCACGTCTCGGCGCCGTACCGATCGCGCGCTTGCAGGGCCGCCCGCTAATCGCACTACCACCGCCGGAGCGGGACCCCGCCTCCTCCGCGGTCGCGGCCCTGCTACGGCGGCATCAAATCGTGATGCCGATCGCCAGCCGGGTGGAGACGGTGAATTCGGCGATGAGCCTGGTTCTTGCCGGTGAGGGGCTTGCGATCCTGCCGGCCTGTGCCAAGCTCGGTGCGCCGCGCGGCATCGTGTTCCGGCCGCTGGGCGATGTCGCCGATTCCATCGACATCGCGGTGTGCTGGCGGCGAGATTCGCAGAGCCCGCTCATCCCAAAATTTCTGAAATGCGCCGAAAAGGCTGTCGCGCGCCTGTAACGCGGCCTACCAGCTCCAGCTGATCTCGTGGCTCCAGGGCGGATCGGCGCCCGGGCGGGTGCAGGTGAGGCCGGCGCAGTTTGCGGCAAAAGACAATGCGCGACGAAGCCCATCGGCGCTGATGTCCTTGAGTTGCTGTCTGGCGAGACGGCCCTGCTTGTGCAGTGCGAACAGCAATGCGGCCTGAAAGCTGTCACCGGCGCCGATGGTATCGGCGACCGCGACCTTCGGCGCCTCGACCTCGATCTGGCCCGTCTTCGCATGCCAGGCAATGGCGCCGTTGTTGCCGCGGGTGATGACGACAAGGCTCGGGCCCTGCCCCAGCATGGCGTCCGCGCGCTGCTGATACGGCTCCTCGCCAAAGAGATAAGCGAAGTCGACGTCCGACATCTTGATGAGATCGGCTTGGGTCGCGAACTCCACCATGCGGGCAAGATAGCCCGGCTTGTCCTTGACCAGATTGGGCCGGCAGTTCGGATCGAAGGAGATCGTCGACGTCGCCTTGGCATCTGCGATCAACGCTTTCGTCTCGGCGGCGCCTTGATCGTTGACCAGCGTGGTCGAGCCGACATGAACAGCTTCGATCGTATCGAACGGGAGGGTGCCGCGCCGAAACGTCCAATTCCGGGTCGCGGTCTCGGCGTCATAGAACGCATAATGCGACTCGCCGCCGACGATGCGGACGAAGGCGAGCGTGGTCTGGTGGTCGCTGCGCGTG
Source organism: Bradyrhizobium sp. BR 10261 (assembly GCF_019455395.1). Classification (NCBI taxonomy): domain Bacteria; kingdom Pseudomonadati; phylum Pseudomonadota; class Alphaproteobacteria; order Hyphomicrobiales; family Nitrobacteraceae; genus Bradyrhizobium; species Bradyrhizobium sp. BR 10261. The sequence goes on along the minus strand of NZ_JACOFQ010000009.1, from coordinate 14,966 downwards.
GCGAAACCAAGCTCGACATTCGATGCGGCGGCATGCTCCGCGATCATGCTTCCGAACATGTCGTTCGAGATGCCGCCGACAAAACCGGTGGAGGCGCCGAGCCGCGCGATGCCGATCGCGACGTTGAGACAGGAGCCGCCGACCGCCGGCATCACCGCTTCGCGGCCGTCGGCGTTTTTCGTCGGCACGAAATCAATCAGTGCATCGCCGCAAGAAATCAGCATGTCTCTCAACAGGTCCTTCTAACTCTTGGCGATGTCGCGCATCGCCGCGCGACTGTCGCGATCAACCTCGCGCAGCAGCTTGTACACCTCGCGCTTCCTGGTGTGAAATGCGGCCATGTCGGGCGCGGTCGGTTCGCTCTTGCGCCCGAGCGCCGACATCTTTGCCATGGTCTCGCCGATCGAGGCATAGGCGCCGCCGGCGACCGCACCGAGCATCGCGGCGCCCAAGAGCACCGGCTCCCTGGTCTGCGGCAACGCGACGGTGAGGCCGGTGGTATCGGCCATGATCTGCCGCACCAACGGGCTGCGGCTGGCGCCGCCGCCCATGATCATGATGCCGGCATGAACGCCATGCGCCGCAAAGGCTTCGATCACCTCGGCGAGTCCATAAGCGAGCCCGCACAAGCCTGCAACGAAGAGCCGCTCCATCGAACCGACATCGGTGTCGAGATCGAGGCCGGCGATCACAGCGCGCGTATCGGGGTCGGCGTAAGGCGAGCGGTTGCCGATGAACTCGGGGAGCACATGGACGTTGCGGGCGAGCAGTGCCGCGCGGCTGGCATCGCCGGCGCGCGCAATGATGCGGCGCTCGAGAAACTCGATGAGCTCAACACCCTCATCCTTCGCCGCCGCACTCGCCTCGGCATGGCCCGGATGCGATTTGAGCAGATGATCGATCGCCGCGCCCGCAGCCGATTGGCCGCCCTCGTTGAGCCAAAAGTTCGGCACCATACCGGAGTAGTAGGGACCCCAGACTCCTGGCACGAAGCACGGATCCTTCGTCGTCGCCATGATGCAGGCGGACGTTCCCATGATGTAGGCCAGGCGATCGGTGACGTCAGTCGTTCCGCCCGACCCGTCGCGTCCGCCGATCGCGCCGATGCCGCCGGCGTGAGCATCGATCAGGGAGGCGCCGACCGGGGTGCCCGCGGACAGGCCGAGATCGACGGCGGCGGCGCGGGTAAGGCCGGCGCCGAGCCGCGTGCCAGGGGCAACGATCTCGGTACCGATGCGGGCGTATTTTTCACTCACGAAGTCGGACAGGCCGATGCGCTTGAAGAACGGCGCGCTCCAGCCGCCGCCGTCATGGGCAAGATAATTCCATTTGCAGGTGACGGTGCAGGTCGAGCGCTGCAGCGATCCGGTCGCGCGCCAGGTCAGATAGTCTGCCAGATCGAAGAAATGCCCGGCGGAATCAAAGCTCGCGCGCAGATGACGCTTGAGCCACAATAGCTTCGGCATTTCCATCTCGGGTGAGATCGAGCCGCCGACATAGCGCAGCACGTCGTCTGCGGTCTCGTTGATCAGCCGCGCCTCGGCGATGGCGCGATGGTCCATCCAGACGATGACGTTGCGTTGCTTCTCGCCCGAGGCGCTGACCGTGACCGGCTCGCCCTCGCGGTCGAGCACAACCAGGGAACAGGTCGCGTCGAAACCGATGCCGCCGACACTGTCGGGCGCGATGGCCGCCTCCGCCGTCGCCGCCCGCACCGATTTGACACAGGCCTCCCAGATGTCCTGCGAGGACTGCTCGACGATGTCGCCGGCCTCGTGCCAGACCCGGATCGGATGCTTGGCGGTCGCAAGCAGCGTTCCCGCCTCGTCAAACACCCCTGCCCGCGTGCTCGTGGTCCCTACATCGACGCCGATATACGCTCGCGGCATTGTCGCTCCCGGTGGCTTCCGTCAGTTTTGACGGCAAGCCTACCAGCAAGTGTAGCCGCCATCCACCAGCACGATGCTGCCGGTCATCAGGCTCGCGGCCTCAGAGGCCAGGAACAGCACGACCGAGGCGATCTCCTCGACCTGCCCCATCCGCCCCATCGGAGTTCCACCGATCCAGGCGTCGTACATTTTCGGGGTGCTCTTCACGAAGGCGTTGAGCGGCGTGTCGATATAGGTCGGCGCCACCGCATTGACGCGGATGCCGCGCGCGCCCCATTCGGCAGCCAGCGACTTGGTCAGATGGTGCACGCCGGCCTTGGAGGCATTGTAGAAGCACTGCTCCTGCGGCTTGTTGACAATGAAGCCGGACATCGAGCCGACATTGACGATCGCGCCGCTTTTGGCCTTGAGCATATGCTTGCCGAACTCGCGGCAGCACCAGAAGGTGCCGTTGAGATTGACATCGATGACGTTGAGCCAGTGCTCATCGGTCACGGTCTCGGCCGGGGTTTCGCTGCGCGCAATGCCGGCGTTGTTGACGAGGATGTCAACCTTGCCGTGCCGGGCGACGAGATCGTTCGCCACCTCCGCCACCCGTTTGGTGTCGGTAACGTCCATGATCGCGGTCTCGATGTCATAACCCTTCGCCTTCAGGCTGGCCTTGGCGTCGCCGGCGACTTTGTTGTCGCGGTCACCAATAGTGACCTTAGCACCGGCTTCGGCCAGCGCTTCGGCGCAGGCGAGCCCAATGCCCTGCCCGCCGCCGGTGATGAACGCAGTCTTGCCGCTCAGCTTGAATTTTTCCAGGTACATGGTCGTAGTCCCGTTTCTTGTTAGTTCCTGATCGCATTGCCGCTCGCGTCGAAGCGGTGGATGCGCGTGGGGTCCGGCAGCAGCGACACGCGGTCGCCGGCATGCAGGCTCAATTCGCCGATGTAGCGCGCGGTCAGCATCCCGAGCGGCCCGGCGTCGACATAAAGAAAGGTGTCGCTGCCGAGGTGCTCGGCGACCGCGATCGTCCCCTGCCAGCCTCCAGCGCCTTCGCGCTCGATCTTGAGATGCTCCGGACGCACGCCGATTGTGGCCGCGCCCTGCTGCGCAGCGCTGTCGCCGGTGACGAAATTCATCTTGGGCGAGCCGATGAAGCCGGCGACAAAGAGATTGGCGGGCCGCTCGTAGAGCTCCAGCGGCGAGCCGTATTGCTCGATCTTGCCGGCGTTCAGCACGACGATCTTGTCGGCCATGGTCATGGCCTCGACCTGGTCGTGGGTGACATAGATCGCGGTGGTGCCGAGCTGCTTCTGGAGCCGCGTCACCTCGATGCGCATCTGCACGCGCAGCGCGGCGTCGAGATTGGACAGCGGTTCGTCGAACAGGAACCCCTTGGGCTCGCGGACGATGGCGCGCCCGATCGCGACGCGCTGGCGCTGGCCGCCGGAGAGCTCTCGCGGCTTGCGGTCAAGATAAGGCGTGAGGTTCAGCGTCGCCGCGGCCGCCTCGACCTTGCGATTGATCTCGTCCTTGGGCAATCCCGCCATCTTCAGGCCAAAGCCGATGTTGCCGCGCACGCTCATATGTGGATAGAGCGCATAGGACTGGAACACCATCGACAGGCCGCGCTTGGCCGGCGGCGTGTCGACGACGTTCTTGCCGTCGATCAGGATGGCGCCGCCGGTAACGTCCTCGAGGCCTGCGATCAGCCGAAGCAGCGTGGTCTTGCCGCAGCCGGAAGGACCGACAAAGACGACGAAGGAGCCGTCAGCGATGTCGAGATCGGCGCCCTTGATGATGTGCACGGGGCCGAAGGATTTCTGCACGCCTTGAAGTGTGATCTGACCCATGATCCGGCAGCCCCTTTATTTCACCGCGCCGAAGGTGAGCCCGCGCACGAGCTGCTTCTGGCTGAACCAACCGAGGACGAGAATAGGCGCGATCGCGAGCGTCGAGGCCGCCGACAGCTTGGCCCAGAACAGTCCTTCGGGACTTGAATATGAGGCAATAAAAACCGTCAGCGGTGCGGCCGCCGAAGTGGACAGGTTGAGCGTCCAGAATGCCTCGTTCCAGGCCAGGATCAAATTAAGCAGCATGGTCGAAGCAAGCCCCGGGATCGCCATCGGCGTCAGCACGTAGATAAGCTCGCGGCCGATGGTGGCGCCGTCCATGCGCGCGGCTTCGAGGATGTCGCGCGGGATCTCCTTGAAATAGGTGAACAGCATCCAGATCACGATCGGCAGATTGCCGAGGCAGAGGATGAAGACCAGGCCAATGCGGGAATCGAGCAGGCCGAAGGACTTGTAGATCAGGTAGATTGGCACCAGCACGCCGACCGGCGGCATCATCTTGGTCGAAAGCATCCAGAGCAGGACGTCCTTGGTACGCTTGGTCGGCGAAAACGCCATCGACCAGGCCGCGGGGACTGCGATCAGGAGCGCAATCAACGTCGAGCCGCCAGCGATGATGATCGAGTTCATCGCATGGTGGAAATAATCGCTGCGTTCCTGCACCGTCGCATAGTTTTCCAGGGTCCAGCGGAAGAACAGGAAGGACGGCGGGATCGCAAAAGCCTCGAGCTCCGTCTTGAAACTCGCCAGCACCATCCACAGGATCGGAAAGAAGATCAGGAAGCCGAAGAACCACGCCCCGATCGTCGAGACCACCACCCGCTGCGTTGTTGACTTGCGCGCCATCTTTCTAGGCTTCCAGGTTACGGCCGACGATGCGGACCAGGAAGAACGCGACGACGTTGGCGATGACCACCGCGACAAGGCCGCCCGCCGAGGCGCTGCCGACGTCGAACTGAATCAGCGCCTGCGAATAGATCAGGAAGGCGATATTGGTGGTTTGCAGGCCCGGCCCGCCGCCGGTGGTGACGAAGATCTCGGCGAACACCGTCAGCAGGAAGATGGTCTCGATCAAGATCACCACGGTGATCGGGCGCGCCAGATGCGGCAGCGTGATGTAGATGAAGGTCGAGATCGCGCTGGCACCATCCATCTCGGCCGCTTCCTTCTGCTCTTCGTCGAGCGATTGCAGCGCGGTCAGCAGGATCAGCGTCGCAAACGGCAGCCATTGCCAGGCCACGATCAGGATCACCGAGAACAGCGGCACGTCGTTGAACCAGTCGACCGGCGTGAGCCCGACCAGCTTGGCGAGCCAGGCGAACAGGCCCGAGACAGGGTGCATCAGCAGGTTCTTCCAGACCAGCGCGCTCACAGTCGGCATCACGAAGAACGGCGCGATCACCATCAGGCGGACGAAGTTGCGACCGACCACGGGCTGGTCGAGCAGCAGCGCCAGCGGAATCCCGAGCACGATCGTCAGCGCCAGCACGGAGCCGACCAGCACCAGCGTGTTCTGGAGCGAGGCGAGAAAGGCCGGATCGGTGAGGAAGTAGCGGAAGTTTTCCAGTCCAACGAAGGATTCCGAACCGGGATCGAGCAGGCTGTAATGCAGGGTCGAGAAATAGATCGTCAGCGCGAGCGGAACGATCATCCAGATGAACAGCAATCCGACGGCTGGCGCCAGGAGCGACCGCGCAAGAAACTGCGTCTGCCGGGTTGCCATCCTCGGGATCTCCCTCAGAGCGTTTTCGAGCGAAGTGGAGGCCTCGCGGGAAGAAAACGCGTCAGAATAAAACCTTGGGAAGAAGGCGGCCATCCATCGCGCAAGGAGTGGACGGCCGCGAGTTGAGCTCAGGGAGAGCTCGGGTTTACTTGATGTAGCCGGCGCGCTTCATCTCGCGCTCGGTGGCAGATTGCGCCGCAGCCAGCGCCGCGTCCACCGTCATCGATCCCGCAAGCGCGGCCGAGAACTGCTGCCCGACTTGCGTGCCGATGCCCTGGAATTCGGGGATCGCGGCATATTGCACGCCGACATAAGGCACCGGCTTCACGGTCGGCTTGTTCGGGTCGGCTGCGTCGATCGATGCCAGCGTCATCTTGGCGAAGGGCGCGGCTTTCACATACTCAGGATTCTGGTAGAGCGAGGTGCGCGTACCCGGCGGCACGTTGGCCCAGCCCTCCTTCGCGGCCACGAGCTTGGTGTAGTCCTTGCTCGTTGCCCAGGCGATGAACTTCTCGGCCGCATCGGCCTTCTTGGAGCCTGCGGGAATCGCCAGACTCCAGGCCCACAGCCAGTTGGCGTTCTTGCCGAGCCCTGTGTTGGGCGCCAGCGCAAAGCCGACCTTGTCCGCAACATTCGAGTCCTTCGGGTTGGTGACGAAGGACGCCGCGACCGTCGCGTCGATCCACATCGCGCATTTGCCGGCATTGAACAGTGCGAGGTTCTCGTTAAATCCGTTCGAGCTCGCGCCGGGAGGGCCGGCGTCCTTCATCAGATTGACGTAGGTCGTGAGCGTCGTCTTCCATTCCGGCGTGTTGAACTGCGGCTCCCACTTCTCGTCGAACCAGCGCGCGCCGTATGAATTGGCCATCGCCGAGAGGAACGCCATGTTCTCGCCCCAGCCGGCCTTGCCGCGCAGGCAGATGCCGTAGACGCCGGCGTTCTTGTCGGTGAGCTTCTTGGCGGCATCGATGACGAAATCCCAGGTCGGCTTTTCCGGCATCTTCAGGCCGGCCTTGTCGAACAGATCGGTGCGGTACATCACCATCGAGCTCTCGCCGTAGAATGGCGCGGCATAAAGCTTGCCGTCGACGGAGACGGCGTCCTTGATCTTCGGCAGAAGGTCGGCAACGTCGTAGTCGGCGCCGAGATTGGCGAGCGGCACCAGCCAGCCCTTCTTGGCCCAGATCGGCACCTCGTAGGTGCCGATGGTCAGCACGTCGAACTGACCGCCCTTGGTGGCAATATCGGTGGTGACGCGCTGGCGCAGCACGTTCTCCTCCAGCGTCACCCATTTGACCGAGATGTCCGGGTTTGCCTTGGTGAATTCGCCGGTCAGCCCCTGCATGCGGATCATGTCGCCATTGTTGACAGTGGCGATCGTCAGGGTCGTTTCGGCGATCGCGGGGACGGCAAGCAGTACGGACGCGCCGCAGACGGCGCCCAGGATGTGTTTCACGGGTGTCCTCCCTCAACTCGCGTTTTGAGCATATGCCCACGCGTTGGGCGTATGTTCGGCTGAGGTGCCGCAGATGTCAAGCAGGCGCGCAGGCGTTTTGGCAACTTATGAGTGCTGCGGTGCGGGAGGATGGGAGCTGATCCTCATTGAAGGTCGTCACGCCCGGGCTTGTCCCGCCTGCGCGGCCGTAGCCGCTTCGGCGCGGCGAAGGCCCGGGCATCCACGTTCTCAGGGCTGCAAGAAAGCGTCGATGGCCGGGTCAAGCCCGGCCATCACGACGCAGAGACCTTCGCGGAACCAAGCGCCTACCGGTCCAGGATCGCCCTTGCGGTGGCCTCGTCCGTGATCAGGCCGTTGATCAGGCGCCCGTTTAGGGCTGCTGCGATCGCGGACACCTTGGCCGCACCGACCGCGGCGCCGATAGTCGTGGCCTTCGCGGGCACCTCTGGCGGAATACTGGTGAGGCGCTTGTTGGTGCCGGCCTTGAGCAAACGGCCCTTGGAATCATAGGCCCAGCCGGTGATCTCGCCGATCGCGCCCTGCCGCATCATCTCGAACAATTCATCGCGGGTGACGAAGCCGTCGATATGGACCTGCGCTCTCTGATCCATTTGGCCGATGCCGACAAGACGCAGATCGGCCTTGGCGGCGACCGCCTTGACCTTCGCGATCGGCTCGATGCGAACCATCCTGTTGCGCTCGTCCTCGGACGACATCAGGAATGGCAGCGGCATCGGATAGTGCCGTGCGCCGGTGCGGTCGGCGAGCCGGCCGACGGTGTCGTAGAAGCTCGCCGAACCGTCCGCGGAGATGTTGCCGACCAGCGATACGATCTGGTGGTTGGGCCGGTCGATCGGGGTGACGCGCTCGACCGCGGCGCGCACGGCCCGCCCCGTGCCGAGCGCCACGATCACGGGTGTCTCAGAGCGCAGCGTCGCATCGAGCAGATTGGCGCAACGCTCGGCAATTCCGGCGTTGGACTGCGGCGAGGCTGGATCGGCAGGCACGACCTCGCAATGGCGGAGATCAAAGCGCTCCTTCAGGCACGCCGCCAGCTCCATGCAGGCTGCGATCGGATGTTCAAGCCGGAACGTGATCAGCCGCTCGGCGAGGCACAGCGACACCAGCCGCTGCGCCGAGGCGCGCGACACCTGGAGCATCTTTGCGATCTCGTCCTGGGTGTGGCCGGCAATGAAATAGAGCCAGCCGGCGCGCGCGGCGTCGTCGAGCCTGGATTTTTCGTTCTCGGCGGCCATGCGGCCTCACGCCCCCCAGAAATCGCTCATCTGTGCGAAGACCCGATCGGCCCCGACGGCGGACAATATAGCGCGGCCGTCGCGTCTCCGATAATGGCCGCCGCCGACAAATCCCCAGACCCTCATCCCGGCCGCCTTGGCAGCCTGGACGCCGCTGACACTGTCCTCGATCACCAGGGTGCGAGAAGGGCTGGCCTGCATCTTTCCGGCGGCATGGAGAAAGAGATCCGGAGCCGGCTTGCCGTACCTGACCATCTGCGCGGTGTAGAGCCGATCGCCGAAATGCGGGGCGAGACCGGTGACCTCAAGCGACAGCGAGACGCGGTCAAGGTCGCTCGACGATGCGACACAGCATGGCGTCTTCAATCTGGACAGCACGGTGCCGACGCCGGGAATCGGCTGGAGCGAGCCGGCAAACGTCTCGAGCACGCGCGCCTTCAGTCGCGAAAGGAATTCGCTCGGCAGAACCTGGCCGAGTTCGCGGTAATGCTGCTCGATTGCCCCCGTGCTGCGTCCGAGAAAGAGCTCGAGCGCCTGCTCCACGCTGAGCTGAAGGCCGAACTGCGCCAGCACCTCGGACAGGCAGCGACAGCTGAGCAGTTCGCTGTCGACGAGCACGCCGTCGCAATCGAAGATGATCAGATCGGGTTTTGGCCGGTCCAGGTCCATCCAGTCATTCGATCATATACCCAGATGATGAGCAATAGTTCAAAGCTCGGTACGCCGCGCCGGGGCAACCCGCGGCAGGACGAGCTGAAATTGCGTTCCGCCGCCCGGCTTGCTTTCAAGCCGGAGCTGCCCGCCCAACCGATCGACGACGATGCTGTGGACGACGTGCAGGCCAAGACCGCTCGCGCCATCGTGCCGGCGCGTCGTAAAGAAAGGATCAAACGCCCGCCGCTCCACGTCCGGCGCCATGCCGCAGCCGTCATCCGCAAACGAGAGCGCGATATGCTCCTGGCCGGAGGGGCCGATCGAGACGTTGATGGTCCCACGCTGGCCGCCGGGGAATGCGTGCGTCATCGCATTGACGGTGAGATTGGTCAGAGCCTGGCCAAACGGCCCGGGATAGCTGTCCATCGCAAGATCCGGCATGCAGTTGACGCTGAGCGCGATGCCACGCTGTCGAAGCTGCCGCGCGAATTGCGCGAGCACCTGGCCGGTCAGTTCGCCCGCGTCAAAGCTTCGTCGATAGGACTCGGTCTGATCGGCTGCAACCTGCTTGAACGATTGGACGCGCTCGGCGGCTCGTCCGAGATTGGTGACCAGTTGCGCCGACGCATCGTTCACCAATTCCAGAAACCCGATCAATGTCGAACGCCTGAGGTTACCGCGCGCGACTTCCGCCGCGAACTGTTCGGCCTTGCGCTGGAGCGTCGAAGCCACCGTCAGGCTGCTGCCGAGCGGAGTATTGATCTCGTGCGCGACGCCTGCGACCATACGTCCGAGCGCGGCGAGCTTTTCCGCCTCGATCAGGGAGTCCTGGATATCGCGCAAGTGCCGAAGCGCCGTTTCGGCAGCATCTCTGGCCCCGCGGATTTCGCGTTCGGCCCGCTTTCGTTCGGTGATCTCCTCAGCCGCCACATTGACTGCAACGATCTCGCCATTTGGCATCCGCAGCGGATGCCAATAGGTGACCCAGGAACGCTCATCGAGCTGATCAGCCCGCTGCCCCGCCACTTCGATGCCGATCACTGGCTCGCCCGTTACCATGATCGAACGCACGATCTGTTCGACTGACTCCGCCAACGCGGGCACGCAATCCCGCACGGTATGCCCGAGATGTCCCTCGACGGAGATACCGCAGATTTCGGTCAGGCGCTGGTTGATCAGCAGATACCGGCAGTCCGGCGACAGACAGGCGAGCCCGATCGGGGCGGTATCGTAGATCAGCTGCAACGCCGGCAATGTCGAGACCAGCATCACCTCCGATGCGGGCGATGACCTCACTGTGCTCGTCACTCGAATTCCCCGTGACCCTTGCGCCAACTGCATGAAATTCGCGCGGGATTGGTCGTCGGTTGATCTAGATCAACAGGCCAAGCGGCGTCACAGCCACCGGCCTTCGACGCAGCGTAGCCTTCATCGCGATTTTGAAGAAGCGGCCGGCCGCGGTCGAGAGATCGCGGCCCGGTGGCGTGATCACTCCGGTCAAAACAGAACAAAGGCGCCGATCAGCAAACCCGCCGCGAAGGACAGCAGTCCCAGGGTGCAGACGGAAACGATGCGCACGAGGATGCGAAGCCGCACCTCATACTCGTCGTCCGTCATTTCGTTGATACGTGCCGCCACTGGTGCTGCCCTGCCCGTGCGCTGTTCGGCAACCTGTGGATCTTAGCCCAAATCATGGTCAAGGCGAGGCATCGGTCTCGGTCGCGATGCCAATGCCGTGATGGGATTGAGGAAAATTGGACCGTATCAGGGCGGAGCCGGAGCCCCGCCCCGAGGGTAATCTATTCCTATCGCCGCTGGTTATAGACGTCGATGCACACAGCTCCGAGCAGCACCAGGCCCTTGATGACCTGCTGGTAGTCGATGCCGATGCCGAGGATGGACATGCCGTTGTTCATCACGCCCATGATCATGGCGCCGACCACGGCACCGCCGACGCGGCCGACGCCGCCATAGGCCGAAGCGCCACCAATGAAGCAAGCGGCGATGACGTCGAGCTCGAAGCCGAGACCGGCTTTCGGCGTCGCGGTGTTGAGGCGCGCGGCGAAGACGAGACCGGCGAGCGCGGCGAGCACGCCCATGTTGACGAAGGTGAAGAAAGTCAGCCGTTCGGTCTTGATGCCCGACAGGCCTGCCGCCTTGGCGTTGCCACCAACGGCATAGATCTGGCGGCCGATCACGGTGCGGCGGGTGACGAAACCATAGAGCGCGATCAGGACGCTCATGATCACGAGCACGTTAGGCAGGCCGCGATAGGTCGCGATCAAATAGGTGAAATAGAGCACGGCAAAGGCGAGCACGACACTCTTGCCAAGGAAGAACGCGTAGGGTTCAACCTCGATGCCGTGCGACACCTCGCGTGCGCGGCTCTTGGCGCTGGCGTAGACCAGACCGAGCGCCAGCACCGCTCCGATCAGCATCGAAGTGGGATGCAGCGTGCCGGCCTCTGGCAGCAGCTCCGGAATGAAGCCCGACGACAGCTTCTGGAAGGTCGGCGGGAACGGCCCGAGCGACTGGCCCTGCAACACGGCAAGCGCAAGGCCCTTGAACACCAGCATGCCCGCCAGCGTCACGATGAACGACGGGATCTTGAAATAAGCGACCCAATAGCCCTGCGCCGCGCCGATAGCCGCCCCGACCGCAAGACAGATCAGGAAGGCGAGCGTGTAGTCGACCTTGTATGTCACCATCAGAAGCGCGGCGACCGCACCGACGAAGCCCGCGACCGATCCGACCGACAGGTCGATATGGCCGGTGACGATCACCAGCAGCATGCCCAGCGCCATGATGACGATGTAGCTGTTCTGTAGCACCAGGTTCGTCAGGTTCAACGGCTGCAACAGCGTGCCGCTGGTCATGACCTGGAAGAACAGCATGATCGCAATCAGCGACATCAGCATGCCGTAGTTGCGCAAATTGTTCTTGATGAAGCTGCCGTGCCGGCGCTCCTCAGGCAGCGACACCGTCTTGTCGGTCATGGCTGCGATCCTCCCATCTCCGCGGCCCTGGCCGCGCCGTTTCCGTTGCTTCGTTCGTTGCGCATGATAGCGCGCATGATGTTTTCCTGTGTCGCCTCAGCGCCCGGGAACTCGCCGACGAAGGCCCCGTCGTTCATGACACAGATGCGGTCGCAGATGCCGAGCAGCTCCGGCATCTCCGAAGAGATCACCACGACGCCGCGGCCGGCCTCCGCCAGTTCGTTGATAATACAGTAAATCTCGTATTTGGCACCGACGTCGATGCCCCTTGTCGGCTCATCCAGGATCAGCACCTTGGGGTCGGTCATCAGCCATTTCGACAACACGACCTTCTGCTGGTTGCCGCCGGACAGCTGGCCGGTCTCCTGGTAGACGTCGGAGCAGCGGATCCGCATCCGGTTGCGGTAATCGCTGGCGACCTTCAGCTCGGCGATGTCGTCGATCACCCGCCCCGGCGCGACCTGGTCGAGGCTCGCCAGTGTAATGTTCTTGCGCACGTCGTCGGCCAGGATCAGGCCGAGCTGCTTGCGGTCCTCGGTGACATAGGCAAGGCCGGCGTCGATGGCGGCCGCGACGGTCGGCAGCACGATCTCGTGACCCTCGAGGGCGATGCGGCCGCTGATATTGGTCCCCCAGGAGCGGCCGAACAGGCTCATGGCGAACTCGGTGCGACCGGCCCCCATCAGCCCGGCAATGCCGACGACCTCGCCGCGCTTGACGCCGAAATTGACATTCTTGATCACCTGCCGATCGGGATGGATGGGGTGATAGACCGACCAGTTCGAAACCTCGAGCACCGGTTCGCCGATCTTGGCGTTGCGCTCGGGAAAACGATGGGCAAGGTCGCGATTGACCATGCTGCGGATGATGCGGTCTTCCTGGATCGGCTCGGCGCGGCAGTCGATACCGTCGACGGTGCGTCCGTCGCGCAGCACGGTGATGTGATCGGCGACGCGGGCGACCTCATTGAGCTTGTGCGAGATCAGGATCGAGCCGATGCCCTGCTCGCGGAACTTCATCAGGCGTTCGAGCAGTGCAGCGCTATCGGCCTCGTTCAGGCTCGCGGTCGGCTCGTCCAGGATCAGCATCCGGACACGTTTGGACAGCGCCTTCGCAATTTCGACCAGCTGCTGCTTGCCGACGCCGAGATCGGTGATCAGCGTATCCGGCGATTCCTTCAGACCGACCTGCGCGAGCAGCTCGCGCGTGCGCCGGTACACCTGGTCGCGATCGATCACGCCGAATTTTGACGGTGGATGCGAGAGAAAAATATTCTCCGCAATCGACATCAGCGGAATCAGCGCCAACTCCTGATGGATGATGATGATACCGAGTGCCTCGGAATCGTTGATGTCGCGGAACCGGCGCTCCTGGCCCTCGAAGATAATGGTGCCTTCATAGCTGCCCGCCGGATAGACCCCGCTCAGCACCTTCATCAAGGTTGATTTTCCGGCGCCGTTCTCGCCGACGAGGGCGTGGATCTGCCCGGCTTCAACCGAGAAATTGACGTCACGCAGCGCCTGCACACCGGCAAAGCTCTTGCTGACGTTGCGCATCTCCAGCATGGCGGTCATTGCGTTACGTCCCATCCGTTACGTCCCTCTCCCCGCGAACGGGGAGAGGGAAACTTGAGTGTCTTACTGGAACTGCGACTTCTTGTAGTAGCCGCTGTCAACCAGAACCTTCTCCCAATTGTCCTTGTACACCACGACGGGCTTCAGGAGATAGGATGGCACGGTCTTGACGCCGTTCTCGTAGGTCTTGGTGTCGTTGACGGTCACCTGCTTGCCGGCGAGCGCGGCGTCGACCATGTCGGCGGTCACCTTGGCGAGATCGCGGGTGTCCTTGAAGATGGTCGAATACTGATCGCCCCGCAGCATCGCCTTGATCGACGGCACTTCGGCGTCCTGTCCCGAGATGATCGGCATCGGCTGGTCGGCACTACCATAGCCTACGCCTTTCAGCGAGGAGATGATGCCGATCGAGAGGCCGTCATAGGGCGACAGCACGGCGTGGACCTTCTTGTTGCCGTAGTAGGCGCTGAGCAGATTGTCCATGCGGGCCTGCGCAGTGGCACCGTCCCAGCGCAGGGTCGCGACCTTGTCCATGCCCATCTGGCCCGAGGCGACCACGAGCTTGCCGCTGTCGATATACGGCTTCAGCACGCTCATCGCGCCGTTGTAGAAGAAGTAGGCATTGTTGTCGTCGGGCGAGCCGCCGAACAGCTCGATGTTGAACGGACCCTTGCCCTCCTTGAGGCCAAGCCCCTTCTCGATCGACTCCGCCTGCAGCACGCCGACCTGGAAATTGTCGAAGGTTGCGTAATAGTCGACGTTCGGCGTGCCGCGGATCAGGCGGTCATAGGCGATCACGGTGATGCCTTTCGCTTTCGCCTGCTTGAGCACGTCTGACAGCGTGGTGCCGTCGATCGCGGCGATCACGAGCGCCTTGGCGCCCTTGGTCACCATGTTCTCGACCTGCGAGAGCTGGTTCGGGATGTCATCCTCGGCATATTGCAGGTCGGTGTTGTAGCCGCGCTCCTTCAGCACCTTCACCATGTTGTTGCCATCGTCGATCCAGCGCGCCGAGGACTTGGTCGGCATGGAGATGCCGACGGTTGCCTTGTCCTGCGCGGAGGCGGTGAGACCTGTAGCCATCGTTGCGGCGCCCGCCAGCGCCATCGCCAGAAATGTCGTCTTCAATTTCAACATGCTTCACTCCCTCTGGGTGTCAGACTGTTTGTTAGTGTCGTGCAGTACATCGGTAAAGGTCGGTTTCGGGTCTCCTATGCGAGCTTGACGTCGGGCTCCGCGCGACCGCGCGCGGAGGCTTGTAACACAAAAGTGCAGCCGGCCTGTGGGTCGGCGGCGCGCGCCTCCGCGTCCATGTCCTGCCAGGCCGAAGTGACCAGCAGGCGCGATAGATCAGGACCGACGAAAGCAGGGCAGCTTGCCTGCTTGGCCGGCACATGCAGCGAGCGCAGGCACTCGCCTTGCGGAGAATAGACATCGACGCGGCTGGCGCCCCAACAGGCATTCCAGATCTGGCCATCGGCATCGCACACCGAGCCGTCAAGCCCGCCGACGCCGGCGTGACGCAGCAACACTTCAGGCTCGCCGCGCGGCAGGCCCGTGTCAGGATCGAGCGGCAC